>SKJB01000031.1 GCA_007116145.1 Limnochordia bacterium
AAACACGATTTTGTATACTTCACGGTATACTTCCTCCTCGTTTGACCTCCCTTGGGCAAGTATATCCTACCATAAATTGACTTATCTGTCAATTGACAATTAAATAAAATAGGGCCTAGGGCCCTATAAATTTGCTTCTGCACGTAATAACTCGGCTTTATCGGTTTGTTCCCAAGGTAGATCCAAATCAACGCGACCAAAATGACCATAAGCTGCTACCTGCTTATACAGCGGTCGTTGTAAATCCAGATCACGAATAATGGCAGCCGGGCGCAAATCAAAATGCTTGCGAATAAGCTCTTCTATCTTTGCTTCGGGAATTGCATTGGTACCAAAGGTATCAACCATTAACGAAACAGGTTTAGCTACTCCAATTGCATAAGCTACTTGCACTTCCACCCGCCGTGCAAGACCAGCCGCTACTATATTCTTAGCCACATAGCGAGCTGCATAACAAGCAGAACGATCCACTTTTGTCGGATCTTTACCCGAAAACGCACCCCCACCATGGCGGCCCATTCCACCATAGCTATCCACAATAATCTTACGCCCTGTTAATCCTGCATCTCCTTGTGGACCCCCCACCACGAATCGGCCCGTTGGATTAATTAAGTACTTTGAATCATGCCGGAGTTCATCGGGAATCACTGGATGAATTACATGCTCAATCATATCTCTTTCAATGGTTGCATGATCCACCTCTGGATGATGCTGGGTAGAAATAACCACCGTTTCAACGCGGACAGGTCGATCATCTTCATATTCAACAGAAACTTGACTTTTACCATCAGGGCGTAGATACGGAACGGTTCCATCTTTGCGCACCTGGGCTAGGCGGCGTACCAACTTATGCGCTAATGCAATCGGCAAAGGCATCAGCTCTGGTGTTTCATCTGTTGCATACCCAAACATCAGCCCTTGATCGCCTGCTCCTGTTTGGGACACCTCGTCCACTTCACCACTCCGTAATTCCCAAGCCTTGTCCACACCTTGCGCAATATCGGGTGATTGTTCTTCAAGACATGTTAACACTGCACAAGTATCCGCATCGAAACCATATTTTGCCCGATCATATCCAATCTCGCGAATCGTGTTGCGCACGACTTTTTGAATATCGATGTAACAGCGAGTGGTAATCTCACCCATTACAACCACTAAACCAGTGGTTACCGCTGCCTCGCAAGCCACTCTTGCAGTAGGATCCTCAGCTAAAATAGCATCCAAAATGGAATCCGAAATCTGATCACACACCTTGTCGGGATGCCCCTCAGTCACTGATTCAGAAGTAAATAAGTATTTCTTCATATCTACACCTCTTTCTAAATAACCAACAACAATCCTCTCCATAAACCGAGAGGATTGCAGTAAATCCTTATAGCAATTTCCATACTAACATTGTAATCTCACTCTGTCAATAGTATTACTGAACACGACGCCAAACATACGTTGGCAATAAATCCACCGTAAAAGAACTCACGGCATCACGAACAGCTCGCAAACGGGCATTCGGGATCTCACGACGATTTGTTTCTGGTACGATTGATTTCGGCGGGGGATCTAAGCTCGACCAACTAAGCGTTTCATAACTACTCGAATCATACGCACCAGATACCCTTTTAGTATAGAGTACCCAGCCTGTATCGACACCTATCACTCGTACACTCATCCGCACTAACACAGAGGTATTTTGACCAGAAGACCATCGGGCCCTTGTCTCAGACCCGTGCGTGTATGTACTTGTGCGCCGTGGTGTCAGCAGTGAAACATCCTCAAAATATGTGTCGATTTCACCAGTAATGATTGCGTCGACACGGAGAATATTACCTAAATCATAAATGATGTCATTTGTAATCGTCGAGCCTCGCCGTACTCCCAAATGACTAAGAGCAGACTGTACCGTGTGGCGGTCCACAACGTGGTAATAGCCCTGTAAACTTTCAATCAGTCTTGTTTCCACTTCGAGGGAAAGGCCAGGGTCTACAGTATAATTATCAAAGCTTACAACAGCGAGCCGCTGCGCACCCTGCAAATCAGCACGGGGGGGCACCATTACTTGCTCCCGCTCACTACACCCGACCACAAAAACTAATGTCAGCAATAGTAGTACAAGAAAACCTAACTTCACCTGTTTCTTCATCATTTGTCACCTCCATGATTGATAGCACTTCCTAACCATAATTCCTTCCCCTCAACGAATGTGGCGAGTTGATCATTATGGGTAACCAAAACAAAAGATGCCTTGGATTGCTTCACTAGAGCTAGTAGCAATTGAACAATCTCTCGACCAGATTCCCCATCAAGATTACCCGTGGGTTCATCCGCTAAGAGCAGTGGTGGCTCGTTGACTAACGCGCGGGCAATGGCTACTCGTTGTTGCTCACCACCCGACAAATTCCTGGGATAATCTGTACCCCGCCCTGCTAACCCAACGTACCCTAGGAGCTGTCGAGTTCGGCTCGCAACCTGAGAAAATCCAGCCATTCTCGCTGGTAATTCAATATTTTGGGCCACTGTTAATTCCGGTATGAGACAAAATTGCTGAAAAACAAAACCAAGTGCGCGATTTCGCCATCCCGCTAGGATTGCTTCCTTTTGCTTGGATACATCCTGTCCTTGAAAATATACCTTTCCTTGCGTTGGTTGTTGCATAAGACCTAAGATTTGTAGTAAGGTGGTTTTTCCGCTTCCCGAGGGACCCCGAACTACCCAGGTCTCCCTAGTTTTAATCATCAGATTAAAATTATGTAACACTGGAGAGGTGAATGTAGGATAGTGTTTAGAGACTGCCTCGAGGCGCAATAGCTCACTCATTTTTCATCACCTCAGTCGGCTGTACCTGGCTAAAGCGTAGAGCAGGATAAAAAATCGCAATGACGCAAGTGAGTAAAGCTACAATAATCACCCACCAAATATCACTACTTGCCCACCGGACGGGAAGTCGTTGGAAATAGTAAACCTCGGGCACACGAATAGGATACTGGGCCAAATATAACTGAATACTATATGCTGTTCCCAAACCTATCATACTACCAATGACCCCACAAAGCAACGCCTGTCCAATAAATAATTGCCAGATGTTTTGAGGCGTTGCTCCGAGTGCACGCAACACACCAATGGTTTTCGCTTGGGATAATAACCGCAATAAGAACACATTTGCAATACCAAAAGCAGCCACAACAAAGACGAAGAGTACTAACACAATCACAACCTGCCGTTGCACCTGTAGTCCAATAAACAAGGCCGGTTGTTGCTGATACCAAGGTCGCACCCACAGATTGGTCTTTCTCTGAAGCGGCGAAATATATTGCGTAACCCTTATTAAATCGACCACATTGACCCCATATCCTGTATACCCCTCTACATTCCATAAGCGCTGGGCTAATCCAATAGGCATCATGACGAGTTTTGCATCATTTGTATAGAATCCAGTAAAAAAAATCCCATTGACAGGTAGATGTAATGCACTCTGCGAAGACGTTATTTGGATTAGTTCACCAAGCTCAACACCTAATAACCGTGCTAGTTCGCCGCCAATTAGTACACCAGGCTGTGCGTGAATCACATCCCAACTTCCTGCTTCTAAGAGTTCTTCGATCCTGTGCAAATTGTTTTCGAGCCCCCAATCCACACCTTTAATGACCACACTCTCACTCGCTAGACTCCTTGTGATTAAGGCAGGAAAGCGTAAAAATGGGGCACTTGCCAAAACACCTTCCACACTCTCAATCTCTTGTTGTAAATCTGCAGTTACCAATTGGTTGATACCCGCCTCAAGGGTTACATGGGGTGTTAGTTGTAGCATTTGCTCCCGATAAAACTGCTCTAAACCATGGGTTACTGACAGTATCACTAATAGTACCGTAACGCCAATAGCGACACCCGAGATAGCTAACAAGGTTTGGCGCCAATAATAGCGTAATTGTTGGAAAATTAACCCCCAAATCCAGGTTGTGCGCATGCTATCACCCTACTCTTTATTGTACATAGTTAACAACACGGCTTTGACCTGCTCCATGTCTACTGCAGGGACGATCTCTACTTGACCGATTTTTGTGGGCAGGATAAACGTCACATTAAAGCCTACGGCCTTTTTATCAAACCGTAGACCCTCTAGGATAGTCTCTACTGGTTTGTCAGGCAAGGTCAGAGGCATACGATAATCTGCTAACACAGATTGTATTGTATCAGCCTCTGTAGAGCTTAACATACCATAGGAACAAGCCAATTTGACGGCCACGACCATCCCAATAGCCACCGCTTCTCCATGACTATATTGGCAATAGTTTGTGGCTCGTTCAATGGCGTGTCCAGCTGTATGCCCTAAATTAAGCACCGCTCGCAATCCCTGTTCGGTTTCATCTTCACCCACCACTTCTGCCTTTATCTCACAACAGCGGTAGATAATCCCTGCTAATACCGTAGGATCACGACGTTCGACAGCCTGCTGCTTGCTAGCTAAGAACGCAAAGAAATCGGCGTCCCACAAAACTCCATACTTAACAACTTCAGCTAATCCAGAAATCCATTCACGCTCTGGTAAGGAGCTCAGTGTATCTAAATCCCCAATGACTGCCTCGGGGTGGTAAAAGGAACCAATCATATTCTTACCAAGTTGATGATTGACTGCCACTTTCCCGCCTACACTACTATCGACTTGCGCCAATAAAGTGGTAGGAATCTGCACAAAAGGAATTCCTCGCAAATAGATAGATGCTACAAACCCAGCAATATCGCCTACCACTCCACCACCAAGCGCCACTAGCAATGTTTTCCGTGACAACTGCTTTTCAAGCGCAAAGGCAAGAATCTCTCCTGCAGAATCCCAGGTTTTATATTGCTCGCCATCCGGTAAAAGGAAAGAATGAACTCGCTTACCCCCGTTTTCCAAACTCCTCACCACTTGCGCCCCATACAACGGATACACAGTTTCATTACTAATTAGCAATATATCTGCACTGCTTTGATAGGCCGGAAGCGGCTTTAACAGTTGCGTGAGCTGCGACAACAATGCAACACCAATATAAACGGGATAACTTGTCGTTTGCGTAGTTACGGTTAAGGTTTTCAAGAGAGCACTACCTCCCCGCCTAATTTCCGTAATACTTGATGAAAATCGGGAAACGAGACCGCCACGCATTCTGCGTCATTAATCACTGTCTCGCCCTTGGCAACTAAGCCCGCTATAGCTAGAGATAAGGCAATTCGATGATCCCCATGACTCTCACACACTACACCATGCAACGCGTTTTGCCCATTGATACGCAGACCATCTGGCAATTCAACAATATCTACTCCAAGTTTACTGAACTCTGCAACCACAGTAGCAATGCGATTACTCTCTTTAACCTTCAGCTCCGCCGCATCGCGAATTTCTGTAACTCCTCTCGCACAAGCTGCTGCTACAGCAAGAATCGGAATCTCATCAATTAAGCGAGGAATAAGATCACCACCGATTGATACGCCTTGTAGTGGTCGACTCTCGACAGAAATATCGCCGAACTGTTCCCCCGCACTGGTGCGAATATTCTCAATCTGAATCCGAGCTCCCATCGCATTTAACACTTCAATAATTCCTGTACGACTCGGATTGAGACCAACATTTTTTAACAACAATTGCCCATCGGGTACAATGCTTGCTGCCACTAATAAAAACGCAGCCGAAGAGATATCTCCAGGAACATTAATCGGACATGCTTGTAACTCCTGCTGCCCTTTCACTCGTACCCAACCATTTCCTTGCTCAACAGGTACTTGGAACCCTGTTAACATAAGCTCTGTATGATTTCTAGATTGTGCGGGCTCTCTAACCTCTGTCCAACCAGGTGCATACAGACCTGCTAACAAAATACCAGACTTTATCTGAGCACTTGCAACCGGTGTTTCGTATGTAATCGCTTGCAAATCACCACCATAAATAGCAAGAGGAGCAAAATTCGCCGCTTGGCGTCCTGTGATGCGCGCCCCCATCTGTTGTAATGGCTTGGTGACCCGTTGCATCGGTCGACGACGAATAGATTCATCTCCGTTTAAAATACTACTAAAGGGCTGTCCCGATAGGATCCCAGAAATCAAACGGATAGTCGTCCCAGAATTACCCACATCGAGTACATTTTCAGATTCTGTAAGTCCTAAGAGACCACGTCCATGCACTACAACCTGTTCTGGTGTATACTCAATCGTAATTCCTAGTTGACGAAAACATTGCATGGTATGTAAACAATCATCACTTGGCAAAAAGTGCTTAATCACCGTTTTTCCACGAGCTATTGAACCTAGCATAATACTACGATGCGATATCGACTTATCCCCTGGAATAATCGTCTCACCTGTTAAAACTTGGGTGGTACCCACAGTTAATCTTGCCATATTGACCATCCTCCTTATAAAAGAAACACTCCTTGCTGGAGTGCCTACTATTTCAATGGTTTTGATCTATACTATCAGAAAATAGCCGATTTGACAAGCACCCTGTTTAGCGCTGTAGCATGCCTGGTAACAATAAAAACACTACGTCCTCAGCAATTTTTTCTGCATCGATTACTTCCTGAGCCTCAATGGCGTTTAAAACGATTCCATTAACCGCTCCATCGATCACCCCAGTTACAACTAGCATACTAACAGGAAATGCTGCTGGAATAAACTTGCTAAGATGATGGGTTGAGGCCTCAGCTATACTTGAGCGTGATACTATGAGCCTAGCCTGTAACTCTTGTTCCAACTGTGGGGCCCATTGGAAGGCTTGATCGATCAGCCCTAAGTGCTTAAGGTAGAATTCCACTTTAATCCGTACTAAGCTCTTAAGCACAAGCGCTGCGGATTGAATCTCGAAAAGCTGGTTTTGCAGAGACAACACCAACTCTTGCGCACGCACTTCAATTAAAGAAACAAATACTTCTTGTTTGCTAGCAAAATATAAATAGATAGTGCCCTTAGCCACACCAGCCTCTTCGGCGATATCTTCAACACGCGCCGCTGCAAAACCACGAGCTACAAATACTCTTTCTGCTCCATCTAAAATAAGTGCCCGTTTATCTGTATTAGGGGTTATAACTGGATCATTCACACCAGAACTCTCCTTTGTAACTCTTTGTATTAGAGCTTTTTTTAGCCATCACCATTGCCCACTGACTATACCTTGAATGAGTACGGGTACCGAAACACCCATGGCTACCGCTAGCTTGGTTTGTTGTTCTTGATACTTCAGAGCAGCGGTACGTAAATCATTGCGAGCCATTTTAACAAATAAGTCACCTTCCAACAGATCCTTTGCCGTTACAAAGCCGTGATCATACATCTGCTGTAAACGCACTAAAGTCTGCTCCGCTTCTTCCACTAATAGCAAATGTAATTCATAGGATTGCCAAGCTTGTGTTAGTTGCTGGTGGAGTGCATAAATCTCTAGATACACTCCATCTTGTGCTCGCTGGTATTGCAAATTTGCTTTTTCCACGGCCTGTTGTAATCTTTCATCCTCGACCCGTTTTGCGCCTCCATCACCAAACCGATACGTGAACCCAAGCGTAATTTGCCACGGATTGACTCCATCACGCTCATCACCGAATCCAGGAGCGATTGAGTCTTCTATCTGATCAAAAATCTCACGCCAACGCTCTTGAGCAGCCGCAGGTAAATCGTTGAACCAGTCCGCATCTTCCCAATCAGAACCCACATCCAGTAGCGCTGGACTATCCGTTTTGGTCGTAAATAATGTACCCGTTACACGCTGGTTGGAGTCGAAGGATGCTTGCATCACTAGGTCATTATAGAGATAGCGAGCAGCTACGTTAGCCGTCCAGTCCCGCTCGCGTAAAAATGCTTGATAATCTAATTCCGCCAGCTGTTTTTGTGTCGCTAACATACGAAGTTCCACACGTTCGGCCAATCCCTGAGCAACCGCTGTATCAAGCAGAATATCCCAGGCAACTGGCGGCTGCTGTTCAACAGATTCCAACAGCGTCGCCACCCATTCTTGGCCTTGTTCCAGATAATGAAAATCCAAACCAACGATTTGTAGTAATCCAAATAAAGCCACATTTAACCCATTTTGGGCTGCTTGCATCTGATTCTGTGTCGTCATTAAATGACTTTGTTCTCGTAATACATCCAAAGGGGTAACCACACCATCACCCTCTTTTTGTCTGGCAAACTCCAAATTTTGGGCAGCATGATCCAAAGCTAACTCGGCTAACGCTAATGAATTATAGGCTTGGATGATGCCATGGTAATACCCTTGAATGGCTGTCATAAGATTGATGATTGCTTGTTCTTTTTGCATAACCCCTGCCTCAAAACCTAATTGACTCTTTGCAAAAGCGGTACGTAGCTGATTATTTAGTCCGACCTGTTGCACCATCGTGATAGAGGCTGAACGAGTATGAATCGACTCACCTTGATCCATACCCCGCAACGAGTATAAACCACCAATAGGGTTATTCGCAAGATTTTCGCACTTATAGTCAACACTTGCATGTATCTGTGGCCGTAGAGCAGCCTGCAAACTTTGAATGGAATGGACCACTTCTTGGATCTGCATATCGGTTAATTGGATACTTCTATCTGTAACAATAGCAATCGCTAAGATATCGCCAAGCGATTGAATGTGTTGCAAATCAATCACCGACGTCTGTCCATGCACTAGCGCGCTTCCACTCAACCAGAGGATGATGATCAGCACATACAGGAGTATCAACTTACATCTAGACATTTTGAATCCTCCCACTTTACCGCAACGCCAAAGCGACTGCGGTATCATACTTCGCTTTCGCTAACTGATAGTCATATGTTGCTGCGATATAGTCATTTTTAGCAGATAAAACCGCAAGTCTCGCATCAGCTAAGTCTGTGCTTGTGATCATATTAGCTTCATACATAAGTTCAGATAAACGAATCATTTCTTCTGCCTCTTCGACTCCCTTTTGCAACACACGAATCCGTTCAACTGCATCTTTAATTGCAGAGTAGTTCTGCCGAACATCCAGCTCTAAGAGTGCTCTAACCTGGTTAAACTGGGTTTCCATTTTGGCAAGGTTGATGCTTGCTTGCTCTAAGGTAAGTGCTGGAGTATAGTCGTTATCGGCTAATTCTACATTCTTACGAGCCACATCAATGGCAATTTGCAACTGCTTGATCTCATCACGATTTGTCAAAGCAAATGCCAGGTCTGCATATAAATCGCCATCAAATGGCTGATAGTCTAATTCGTAGCTCTGGGCATACACCAACCCATCCAACGGTACTCCGAGCGTTTGGCGAAACTTCATTTGCGATAATTCTAACCCATGCTGCGCTTGCGAAAGACCAGCTTGTGCATTAAGGACACTACGTGTTGCTTGGATCACATCAAGACGTGTGACTGTACCGACCGCGAGCTTCTTCTCAGCAATATCTAAGTGACGCTTCGCCGATTCTACAGCTTCTGCAGCAATCGCAACCATGTTTTCCATTTTCAGTACACTGTAAAAATCGGTCTTTACTGTAAGTCCTAACTTATCTTTACCCATTAAGTAATTCTGCTGTGCCATGTCAAGCCCTGCTTGCGCTTGTAATAACATCACAGGAGACGGACGCATAATCATTGCAGCTTCTGCCTGCTTATATTGAAGTTGCGCCTCTTTAAGAGCTAGATACGTCAAGTGTAGCTCCAAGCTATTTTCTTCGGCCATGCTAGTAGCCTCTTTTACAGTAAGATACATTTCATTCCCTGCTTGAGCTGACCCCGCTAACAGCATTAACAGCAATATTCCCCAAACTAATCTGTTCTGACACATAGATCCACGCTCCCTCTATTTATTTGCTACAACATCGTGCACTGAATCCTTATCCCTTGTGGTAAGAGTTGTGAGCCAGTTACTAAATCCATCAATGAGCAGATAAAATACTGGAATCATAAATAAGGTTAAGACCGTCGAAGTGGTTAACCCGCCAATTACTACTAGCGCAATTGGACGTTGCAACTCATTGCCCTCACCGAGTCCGATAGCCAAAGGAATCATCCCTAGCACTGTCGTCAATGTGGTCATTAGAATCGGCCGCAAGCGGGTTTTCCCAGCTTGAACCAAAGCCTCCTCCACGCAATAACCTTCACTGCGTAGTTGATTGACATAATCAATAAAGACGATCCCATTATTAACAACAATACCGGCTAACATAATGGCTCCGACAAAAGCAACCACACTAAAAGTCACCCCTCCGCTCAATAGTCCGATAACGACGCCTACGATCGCCATGGGTAAAGTGACCATGATCACAAGGGGCTGTAATAACGACTCAAATTGCGACGCTAAAACCATATAAACCAAAGCAATTCCTAATAGCATAGCTAATGCTAGTTGCCCAAAAGCATCGCCCATTTCAGCGTCTTCACCACCAAAACTCACACTCACTCCGGGAGGAAGGGTATAAGAGTCCACGACCGAGCGCACCTCATTCATGGTCGACCCTAAATCTCGGCCGACAATTTGTCCCGTCACATTAATTTGACGGTTACGCTCTGAACGGTTAATGGAGACTGGTCCCTCTCCTTCCTCTAACCAAGCAAGCTCCTTAAGAGGTACAACCCCACCACGAGCTGTCTGGACTGGGATATTCTCAATGTCACCAGGATTTTGGCGCCAGTCTTGAGCTAAGCGGAGGACAACATCCACTTCCTGTCCTCCCGTCCGATAGCGAGTTACCGTCGTACCACTAACAGCCATGCGGATTGTGGATGCTAGCTGACCCACTGTTACTCCGTGGAGCGCAATTTTTTCACGATCCATATTAATGCGAATTTCTGGTTGACCCTCTGCCATACTGTTCGTTACTTCCTGGGTACCAGGGACACGGGCAATGAGTTCTCCTAACTCATGGGAAACACTATGGAGTAAGGCTAAATCATCACCCCCTAACTGCACTTGAATCGGATCACCGAATGAACCAGAAAACAAACCATCCATGCGCACCGTAACATCAGCACCAGGTATCCCCTGAGCGTAATGGCGAAAGTCTGTGATCAGCTGATCCGTGCTACGTGCGCGTTGATTAAGTGGCACGAGCTTTACACGCACGCGTCCTGTTTCCGAACCCCCACTCCCACCGGTATTAGAAGACCGTTGCCCAACCGTGGTCGAGACATTCTCCACTTCTTGTAAGGAACTTGCATATTGTTCAAACCCTACGATCACCTCATTAGTATCCACTAATAGGGTACCTTTTGGCATATTCACCCTAATCGTAATTTCACCTTGATCCATCTCAGGCATAAACTCCATCCCGATCTGTTGGACCAGGGCATAACTAATAAGCAAAGTCACTACGGCTACACCCACTGTTAACCAGCGATAGCGCAACACTTTTCCTACTGCATGACCATACCACTCCTGCACACGGACGAGAGCTACTTCCATAAAATCCAGTTTTTTGATACCTAAACTCTGACTATCCTGCTTTAAGACGAGAGCTGCAAGCATAGGGACTAGAGTTAATGAAATCAAGAGCGACGCTAATAACGAAAAGGTTACCGTTAGCGCCATATCTCGAAAGATTTCCGCAGCAATCCCGGAAACGAAAATCACAGGCAAAAATACCGATATTGTGGTTAGCGTTGAAGCCATAATCGCTGGTGCCATTTGTTCAGCCCCTAATTCCGCTGCGGCCACACTATCCTTGCCCAACTCTCGATGGCGAAAGATATTCTCTAACACCACAATACCATTATCCACTAGCATCCCCACACCCAGTGCGAGACCGCCTAGCGAGACCATATTTAATGTGGTAGTACTAAAATACATCAACACAAAGGTTGCCACTACAGAAATGGGAATAGCAGCCCCGATAACCAATGTAGTCCAAAAATTACGCAAAAAGAGTAACAACATAATTATCGCTAAAGCACCACCGATAATCGCATTTTGCGTCACACTATTTACCGATACCTTGATGAACTCTGTCGTATCCTGAGCCACAATTACCTCTAGTCCCTCAAAGGCTAACTGCTGGTTAAGTTGGTCTACACTAGCTTTTACCAAATCAGCCGTTAGTACACTATTACCACTCGCTTCTTTGAGAATCGCTAACATCACGGATGATTGCCCATTAAACCGACTTAACTGTGTGGTTTCCTTATAACTATCTTCAACAATGGCAATGTCACTTAGTTTAACAAGCCCACCACTTATAGTGGGGATTCGCACTTGACGAATCTGATCCACCGAGGTAAACTCACCAGTGGTTCGTAGTACATAT
The DNA here is from genome assembly GCA_007116145.1 of Limnochordia bacterium. Classification (GTDB taxonomy): domain Bacteria; phylum Bacillota; class Limnochordia; order Darwinibacteriales; family DTU012; genus CSBR16-88. Next base: position 12,223 of record SKJB01000031.1, read on the forward strand.
TCCAAATTATTAGCCGTTACATTACCCGCTGGTAAATTTAAGTTTCCGAAACGGAGCGCTTGACTGATTGTATCCATACTCACTCCAGCTGCTTGGAGTAATCCAGGATGTAATATCACCTTTATCTCTCGCTCCTGCCCGCCAGATACATTTACGGATGCAACTCCTTCTAGGCGCTCGAATTGACTCTTTAACTCATCCGCTCGTTGTCGCAAGGCAAAGGCACTCGTATCTCCCCGCAATACAAGTTGCATAATGGGAGACGCACTCGGATCAAACTTTGCAATAATTGGACTATCGGCTTCGTCGGGCAAAAAATCTTTGACCATATCAATGCGTTCTCGCACATCGAGAGCCACGAAATTCATGTCAATACCCCAGTCAAACTCGGCGATCACCACAGAATTTCCACGACTAGATACGGAGCGAACACTCTTAATGTTATTGACCCCACCTAACGCCTCTTCCAACGGGCGTGACACCAGGTTCTCTACTTCATAAGGGCCTGCATTGGAATAATTGGTAGACACAGCTAAAATGGGGGCTTCAATATTCGGCAAGAGATCGATCGGTAGTCGGGTCAGACTTACATACCCCAACAATAAAGTCATAGCCACACCCATGATCACCGTTACCCGACGATTAACTGCTAATTTTGGCAAACTCAAGTTTTACTCCTCCGTTCTAGTTACCCTCACTCTGCCACCTGGACGTAAATTGTTTTGCCCTGCCACTACAACCTGATCACCAAGGGCTACTCCTTGCACTTCCACAGATCCCTGTACCTGTAATCCGAGGCTCACAGGCACCAAATCGGCTGTATCTGCAAAGACACGATAGACATGAGGAGCACCATTATGACTACTAATAGCTCGCGTCGGAATGGTTACCACGTCTATTTCTTGCCTCACCACAATATGAGCTGTCCCGTACATCCCAGGTTTAAATTGACCTTCTTCGTTTGAGATTTCAATAGTAATTGGAAAGAGCCCTCCTTGTTCCGCAGCTGGAGCCACCGTCGCAACCACTCCCGTAATCTCCTGGTTAGGCAAAGCATTTAGCAAAACTTGTACTTGTTGCCCTGGGCGAATTTTTACCACATCGACCTCACCCACAGACACCTGCAACCGTACAGAAGAGGAATCTACAATCGTAACCACCATCGTTCCTGTGCCGACCATTCCACCCACATCTGCGTTTAAGCGGCTAACAACACCCGATATCGGCGCGCTAATTCTTGCATTTTCATAGGATAACCTAGCTAACTCGTATACCGCTTGCCCTTGAGCCACTGATGCACGTGCAGCTGCAATATCCTCGACTCTCGCTCCAAGGTGCACTAATTCCATCGCCTTTTCAGCACCGCGCAACTGGGCACTAGCCACCGTGTACTGCGCAGTAATTGCATCCCAATCCTTGCCGGACATCACCCCTTGCTCATACAGATGAACAGCTCGCTCATAGGTTACACTTACATTCTTGTAACTCGCTTGTGCTTGCTCGAAGTTAGCCTGCGCTTGTTCAATCTCAGCGGGCCTAGCACCTGCTAAAGCGCGATCTAGATTCGCCTGCGCCATCGCTAAACCAGCCTGCGCTTGTTGCATTTGTAGCCGTAGCTCGTGAGCCTCTAATTCCACCAATACATTACCTTTACGAATACTATCTCCGACTTGCACATGGACTTTGGCTACCCGCCCTGGCACCTTTGGAACTACAATTACCTGGGCCTTAGGAGCAAGTGTTCCGTGAAATGTCAGTACTTCATCAAGGCTTTGCAACTTGGCGAGGGCAACACTAACCGGGAAATAAATCTCTTCTCCATAGTTGGATGTTACCTCAACATTTCTCGAGATGGGCAGATACCAACTAACCCCAACAACAATAGCTAAAACCAAAACACTGGTCACAATTATTAACTTAAACAAACAAAATCGCCTCCAACAAAAAAGACTGACTGTCCAGTCAGTCATATACCCCATTATAACAATTTAGGGTTTTTCTGTCAATAAAAATAACGAAGCCATGGGCTTCGTTACAGTTCCAGATTTAGCCAATACTCGTTTGCAGATCGGCCATTTCAATTGCGCTAACCGCTGCTTCCCAACCTTTATTACCAGCTTTAGTACCAGCACGTTCAATCGCCTGTTCAATAGATTCAGTGGTGATCACTCCAAAGATTGTGGGCACTCCTGTACCCATCCCCACAGCTGCTACCCCTTTGGAGACTTCCGCACAGACATAATCAAAGTGAGGAGTGTTGCCCCGAATAACCGCACCAAGACAGATGACTGCATCATACTTCCCCGATTTTGCTAACGTTTGCGCGGTCATGGGAATTTCAAACGCTCCTGGCACCCAAGCAACGGTAATATCGTCCTCACAACCACCGTGCCGCCGAATCCCATCGAGGGCACCATCGAGTAATCGTGTTGTAATAAAATCATTGAAACGTGCAATTACAATCGCAAACCTTTTACCATCGGCCTTGAGAAATCCTTCTAGTGTTTTATAACTCATTGTATTATCCCCTTTCAATTTAACGAAGATGTCCTAACTTACAAGATTTCGTTTGCAGATAACGAGCATTTTCTGGGTTCTCAGCAATGATAATCGGAACCCGGCCCACAATTTCTAAACCATAGCCTTCTAATCCCACAACTTTTCTGGGGTTATTCGTCAGTAAACGAATTGTTTGTACTCCAAGATCCAGCAAAATCTGGGCTCCGATTCCATAATCCCGTAAATCAGCAGCAAAACCCAGTTCTAAATTGGCTTCCACCGTATCGCGCCCGGCTTGCTGTAATTCATACGCTTGGAGCTTAGGTCCTAATCCGATGCCACGACCCTCCTGCTGCAAATACACTAAAATCCCTCGTCCTTCACTAACAATTTGGCGCATCGCCTCATCCAATTGATCCCCACAATCACAGCGTAGCGACCCAAACACATCACCGGTGAGACACTGCGAGTGCACCCGTAGCAACACATCACATCCATCACCGATTTCACCATGGACTAAGGCAACATGCACCTGATTGTCTAATTTGCTCTGATAACCATGGGCCACAAACTCACCCCACTTTGTCGGTAGCCGCGGGGCTGCGACTTTTGTCACTAACTTTTCAGTACTCCGACGATAGGCAATTAAGTCCTTAATGGTAGCAATACTCAGTCCGTGCTTAGCGGCAAATTTCGTCAGCTGGGGCAAACGTGCCATTGTGCCATCATCGTTCATAATCTCACAAATAACCCCCCCTTCATACCTGCCAGCCATCCGTGCTAGATCCACAGCGGCTTCGGTGTGTCCTGCTCGACTTAAGACCCCTCCGTCTTTTGCCATAAGGGGAAAAATATGACCCGGTCTCCGTAGATCATCTGGTGTAGTATTGGGGTCAATAAGAGTCTTAACCGAAATCGCTCGCTCAAAAGCAGAAATTCCCGTCGTAATGCCCTCTCTGCCATCCACAGAAACAGTAAATGCAGTTTGCATTGTATCCTGGTTATCTGCCACCATAGCCTCTAAATCTAGCTCTCCACAGCGCTTTTTCGTTAAAGGAACACAAATCAGTCCTCTCCCGTGACTCGCCATAAAGTTAATAACCTCAGGCGTCGCAAAATCAGCCGCAACCACAATATCTCCCTCGTTCTCACGATCTTCATCGTCAACAATAATTACCATTTTACCCTGACGGATTTCTTCTACTACTTGCTCAATCTTGGCAAACATCAAAATCCCTCCTCGTATCTACACAAACCCAAATTGCTGTAATTTTTCTTGGGTTATCCCACTAGATGTCTTCTCTCGTCCTAACATAGTTGCTACATACTTTCCGAGAATATCAGTCTCAATATTTACGAAATCGCCTGGCTGCTTTTGTCCAAGAATCGTTGCAGACGCCGTATGGGGTATCAGTGATACAACACAGATATTCCCTTCTAGTTTGGCAATAGTTAGGCTAGTGCCATCGACTGCAATGGATCCCTTAGGAACCAGATAAACTCTTAAGTGCGCTGGCACTGCAATTGAGTACCACAACGAATTCCGTTCCCGCCTAATGTGGCTAATACTCCCAACATCGTCAATATGCCCAGTTACCCAATGACCACCAAGGCGTCCACCTACTTGCAGAGCCCGCTCTAGATTGACTCTCGACCCAACCTTAAGCACTTTTAGAGCCGTTTTATTGAGCGATTCAACCATAATATCGGCAGTAAACGAGTTATCCCCTTGCGAAGCAGCTGTCAGACAGACTCCATTTACAGCAATACTATCGCCAATCCTTGCATCGTCAAGAACGCGACTACATTGTATGGTTAGTTGACAAATCTGCGGTCCTTGTTTCCACCCAATCACCTGACCGATTTCTTCCACGATACCAGTAAACATAAAGTCCCTCCTAAAGACGTACCCAATTCGGATATGCTTCTATGCATATATCATCCCCAACAGTTCGGACCTTAATTGCTTGAAGTTGGTCAATCGCAGACATACGTACATTACCTAGGTTTCCAAGCACAGCGATCCCCTCCTGTCCAATCAGTTTCGGAGCAAGATAAAACTGTACCTTGTCGATTAACTGCGCTTGCCAGAAACTAGCCGCTACTGTGGGACCACCTTCTAACAGTAAGGATGTTATTCCTTGCTGCCCAAGAGTGGTTACTAACCACGCAAGATCAATCGTGGGCTCAGGACTGTACAACACACTTACATCTCCACTATAACTCTGATCTACACATGCACCTTGACCAACTACCCAAATCGTGTGACCGCCGGCTAGGGAGTTAAACACCTTGGCTGTTGCTGGAATTCGACCTCGTCCATCAAGGACAATTCGCACTGGCTGCCTGCGTCCATCAGGGAGAGGACGCACCGTCAGTAGCGGATCATCCATAAGGACAGTACCACTACCTACCAAGATACCATCGAGGTATGCTCGTGTACGATGAACCTCTGCTCGTGCAGAAGCACCTGTCACCCATCTTGCATCGCCATTTGCAACGGCTATTTTTCCATCGAGTGAACAGGCAGCCTTCCAGAGCACAAAGGGTTGTTTCTTGGAAATAAACTTAATAAAAATCTCGTTAAGCGACTTCGCTTCAGCTTCACAAATCCCCATAGTTACTTGGATACCCGCACTCTCTAATTGCGCAACACCCATGCCTGCTACTTTTGGATTGGGATCTTCCATTCCGATCACCACACGCCCAATACCAGCCCTAATAATTGCCTCCGTACAAGGAGGGGTGCGACCATAATAACAACACGGTTCTAGGTTAACATATAAAGTAGCATCGACGGCCTTATCACCCGCTGCTTGCAATGCCCATACTTCTGCATGGGGTCCACCTGCCTTCTTATGATACCCTTCACCCACTACCACACCATCTTTAACAATCACACATCCAACCAAAGGATTCGGAGATGTGCCTCCTTGCCCTTGTTTGGCTAAGCGCAAACAGTGTTCCATCCAACGTGTATCCACGCTCTCACCTCACCCTAGTTCTACACAAAAAAAGCCCTGGAACAACTCTCCAGGGCTACTTCACACGAAAGAATAGGATTAGATGGTTATGACTTTCATCAGCCACATACAAATCATGCTATTCGTGTCCCTTCTTTCATCCAGACTATACTGTCGGCTTTGGAATCTCACCAAATCAACCACTACTTGTGGCTCGCGGGCTTATGCTCTCACATATTACCACCGGTGGGGAATCACACCCCGCCCTGAAGGATATTAGCTATATATATTCGCTGTTCCACTCCTAAATCCTGCTAACAAAAAGACTTTTTTAAGCACTTCTTTCATACAGTATCTACTCTATGGTTACCATCAACCATCCCTTGGCGAAATTACTCGACTGTTACGCTCTTTGCTAAATTCCGAGGCTTATCTACATCGCAATTCCTAGCTTTAGCCGCATAATATGCTAGTACTTGCATTGGTATCACTGTCAACAAAGGGGCTAGAAAATCTAGTGTACTGGGTAACAGTAAAATCTCATCACCAACATCGGAGAAATCACCAGAATCGGCTAATGCTAACAAGAGAATATCTCCACCGCGCGCTTTTACTTCTTTTAGATTACTTACCATTTTTTCTTTTAATAAGCTTTGCGTTACTAAAGCAATCACAGGTACATCAGGCATAACCAGTGCTAGCGTTCCATGTTTGAGCTCTCCTCCAGCTAATGCTTCACCATGTATATAAGAAATTTCCTTAAGTTTTAACTGTCCTTCCATAGCTGAGGCATAGTCAAGACCTCTCCCGAGAAAAAAGGCATCCGTTGCTTTGACTAATTTCTGGGCATAGTCTCGTAATCGCTCTTCATGCATAGCTAGCACGCTTGCAATCTGATCAGGAATTTTTGTGAGTGCAATTAGACTACTAGGATCAACACGCCCGAGCAACTGTTCCTGTAAATAGGCTGCAATTAAATATAGGCAAGCCAATTGCGTTGTATAGGCCTTAGTAGAAGCTACAGCAATTTCTGGTCCAGCATGGGTAAACATTACAGCGTCAGCCTCACGAGCTAAGGTTGAACCAACGACATTTGTAATTGCCAACACCCTTGCTCCTTTTGCCTTGGCTAAACGCAAGGCACCGAGCGTATCCGCTGTCTCACCCGACTGACTTATCACGATGAGTAAAGTATTTGCATCGGCTTTCACTCGTTTATAGCGGTATTCTGACGCTAACTCGGTTTCAACCGGTAGCTCTAGCAAATCCTCTAGTAAACATTTGCCATACAACGAAGCATGATACGCAGTCCCACAAGCAATAAACTGAACCTTAGTAATCCCTTTTACCAAACTTACAGGAATATCGTGACTTATGGTGAGATTTCCATCTTGATCAATCCGCCCAGCTAACGTGTCGCGAACTGCTTTTGGCTGTTCATGGATTTCTTTTAGCATAAAGTCCGCAAAACCTTCTTTTTCAGCCTGAATGGGATCCCACTCTACCTGAAAAACTGCCTTATCTATCGGGACTAATTCTTTGTTAAATACCTCCACTGTATCCCTAGTCATCCGCGCCATTTCTCCATCTTCTAATATATAGACGTTGCGGGTATAATCTAAGATGGCTGGAATATCGGAGGCAAGATAATTCTCCCCCATTCCTAATCCTATTACTAAAGGTGAATCCTGACGAACCACCACTAATTCATCTGGGCTATCCTGTGCTAGCACTGCGATAGCGTAAGAGCCCCTTAAATCTTTAATGGCTAAACCAATAGCTTCCAGCAAATTCCCTTGGTAATACTTTTCGATCAAGTGACTAATAACCTCTGTATCTGTTTCGGAACGAAAAACATGACCTTCGGCAATCAATAGGGTCTTAAGATCCTGGTAGTTTTCGATAATTCCATTATGAACCACAGCAATATTTCCCGTACAGTCATAATGAGGATGGGCATTATCATCAGATGGAGCGCCATGCGTAGCCCAACGAGTATGACCGATCCCCACACTACCACTAATTACCTTCTGATTGAGTAAACATTCGAGATCTGCAATCCGTCCTTGCGTTTTATGAACATGAAGTTTGCCATTTAATTCGCAGATTCCTGCCGAATCATAACCGCGATATTCCAGTTTTTTTAACCCTTGGAGTAAAAAGGGAGCTACTTCCTGTAAACCTACATATCCTACGATCCCACACATATATATATTCCTCCTGTATTTAAAATTGGATATAAAAAAACCATGCAGTTGTAGTCGGATCACAACGCAGCATGGAGACGCGTTAAAACCCCTAGCCATTTGAAAGTATTTTGTCGCTGAAGTCGCCTTCAGATTTTGTAACTTCCTATCGAATATGGCATCCGAGTGGTATCCGCCGAACGTTTCGATAAACCACTCCCTCGTCAACTTTCCGAAACTAAACTAGGAAAGTTCTGGCGCTAGATTTCAGTTTTCAAAGGTTTGGCTCGACACAATCTATGATTCACCTCCTAATTTCCTCTTACTAAAGATGTATTCGTCACTAATCCACTATCTCCTTTATTATATGCTAATTTTAAATAAATTGTGCAAGTTTTCACACGCAGGGAATAAAGAGAGCCACAGAGAAGTTAACACAACAACGCAACTAACGAGGAGGAACACTTTATGAAAGGTCATTTTCTGTCAACTTGTCGACAAATCATTATTTTCCTCATCGCTTTGGGATTATTTTTAACAATGTGTAGCACTCCAACCTCCATGCAATTTCAAAAAATTACAAACCAAACCACTACTATGCCGCAAAATTCCTTTTATGCGAATCAACCGAAGCGAACAGTAGCTAGTAACCATACCCAGCAAGTATTGGATTTTGCTTATCTCGCTTTACAAGCTGGACAGAGTCAAGAGGTACGAGATTTACTAAGAGACCACCCAGCGCTTGAGAACAGGACCGTGAAGATTGCTTACAGCGAGGCCCTTTTAGCACTTGATGAGGTAGAATTAGCGATTTTGCACCTCCTCTCAGCCAATAAACTGCAGGAATCCTGGGATGTGCATTGGAAACTAGCCACGGCCTACACACAGTTAGCCGACTTCGAGAAAGCATTAGTGCATTACGCAGATGCAATGAACCAAGGTCCGACATCAACGTTAGTCCTCAATGATTATGCCTATACCTTAGCAGCCATGGGTAAAATAGAACTAGCGATTGAGACCATGCAGCAAAGCCTGCGCACAGACAGCAGCCAATATTACCTGAACTGGCAACTAGGAGATTGGGCGGCAAGCATTGAGAATTACCAACTAGCAATTGGCTTTTGGCAAACAGCGCAGAGAATTCGTCCCAACAAAGAAGTTCAAGCACAAATAGAGAATGCACACAGATTTCTACCAAGGCCAGAGCCGCTGCAAGTACAACCTGAGCCCCCATCCGTTCAATTAGTGCATCACCACACTGTCACAAAAACAGGTAACGCATCGCCAATTCGCGTTGGGCTCATGGAAAAGGTAACAACGCTCACTTTCAGTGCTGGTGCAGATTTTCTGATCACGTCTTCAGAAAGCACCTCTTTAAGAGCCGCTGGAAAAACCCTGTGGCAAATTCGTCTTGATCCGAATGAAAAGGACAAAATAGTCATGCGGAGTTCTCAGCAAGAAATACAACTAACCCCACCAATCCGATTGGTACAGACGCAACCCACCACAACCTTTGCTATATATGATATGGCTTATGGATCAGGCTACTTCTGGGCAGGACGAGAGACTCGTCAGTACCGAGGCGACATGGAGTTTTTACTTTATCCACAAGGGATTACAGTCGTTAATGAGTTACCGTTGGAAGAATACCTCTACGCCGTTGTCCCCGGAGAAATGATTGCTTCTTGGCCAATGGAAGCGCTCAAAGCACAGGCCGTGGCTGCACGTACCTATACTGTCTTTCACCTAGGCCGTTACCATGAGCGCGGCTTTGATCTACTCGCCTCCGTTGCCTCAGCTCATTATCCTGGAGTATCGCGAGAACACCAGCGAACCACCACAGCGGTTAACGAGACAAAGGGACAAATTATAACCTACCTAGGTCAACCAATAGACGCTGTCTACTCAGCCAATAATGGAGGTATTCGGGCCTCTAGTGCCGAAGTATGGGGAGGTAACCGCGCATACCTAGTAAGCGGTCATGATGGAGATGAACTTCCTTTCCAATCCCCTACAGCATTTCTCCATTGGTTAAAAGATGATGCGGATGTTTACTCAAATATTGGGCGGCAGCGCAGTAATTTTCGTTGGACCCGTACGTATAGTAGGCAAGAGTTGCAGCGATTTGCCCCTACTCAAATTGGTGAACTGCTCGATCTCCGCATACTTGACCGTGGCGAATCGGGTCGAGTCGTAACGATCGAATGGGTGGGTACATTAGGCTCAACCCAGGTGCATAGAGATGCAATTCGTAGTAGTCTAGGAGGATTGCGGAGCAATTTATTCATCATGCATCCTAGATATAACAGTGACAACACCCAAATCATGCAAGTGATAATCTGGGGTGCAGGCTGGGGACACGGAGTTGGCATGAGTCAAACAGGAGCCTACGGAATGTCAGAGCGTGGGTACAACTACGAAGACATTATTCGCTTTTATTATCCGTCAACACAACTCCAAACTAGATAGATACACAAAACTTGTAAAGAAGGAAAAATCATGCATACCTATTTAGATAATAGTGCTACAACTCCTATGCTCACTGCCGTTTTAGAGGCAATGTCACCATATTGGCAAACCAAATTCGCTAACCCTTCCTCCCCACATCATCTGGGCGTTGTCGTTGAATCAACCCTAAACCAGTGCCGCCAGATCCTAGCCCAACTACTAGATGTGAAAGCGGAGGAGATTTACTTTACAGCCGGTGGAACAGAGGCAAATAACCTAGCACTGCAAGGTTTGGCTCGAGCGTATGGAAGAGCAGGTCATATGATAACTTCACCCACAGAGCATGACTCTGTGCTGCAGGTTGCTCACTTCCTAGAACAGGATCTTGGGTGGGATATCACCTATCTTTCCGTTGATCGATTAGGGCGTGTCAATCTTGAGGAACTCCGGAATGCCATTACACCACGGACGAAAATCATTAGTATTATGATGGTCAATAATGAGATCGGCACCATCCAACCGATAGCCGAAATTGGATCCATAATCAAGGAAGTGAACCAAGTACGGCAGGATAAGATCGTATTCCATGTTGATGCAATTCAGTCTCTAGGCCGCCTACCCTTTACGATTCATGCACTCAATATCGACATGTTATCGATTAGTGGTCACAAAATTTTTGGTCCTAAGGGCAGTGCTTTATTATTTGTACGACGCGGAATCCAAATATCTCCTGTTATTTTTGGCGGAGGACAAGAACGAACACTACGATCTGGAACAGAAAATATTCCTGCCATCGTTGGCCTAACCAAAGCTTGTCAGATAGTGTTGCAATCCCAGCATAAAAACATAATAGAGCTTACCCAAAAACGAGATAGCTTGCTAGAGGGTCTAGCAGAGATTCCTGGCATTACATTTAACAGTCATCGTACCGGTGCTCCCCACATTGTAAACCTCCAATTTGCCGGTCTGCGTGGTGAGGTTCTTGTCCACTTCCTCGAGCAACGCGGAGTATTTGTGTCAATGGGTGCAGCGTGTACGGCGCGAAAGCAGTCTATCTCCCATGTTCTTCAAGCTGTCGGCCTCACTCCTGAGGAAGCTAGTTCTTCACTGCGCATTAGTCTATCGAGCATCACAACTATGGAGGAAATTGCATATGCAATCAAGGTTATGCAAACAACGGTAACCGAACTCCGAGCTATTTACCATTAGGAGGCTAAACACCATGTATCAAACACTGATTGTACGTTACGGAGAAATAAGCTTAAAGGGTAAGAATCGCTACAAATTTGAGGATTCATTAGTCAGGAATATTCGTTATGCTCTCCATGAACTCGCTCATGGGCGTATTCGTAAAGCATTTGGACGTATCTATGTAGACATCCAACATGATAATTGGGGAACTATCGTTCAGCGCCTAAGCACAGTCTTTGGTATTACTTCCATTTCACCCGTTCTCCATTGCTCCCTAACGATGGAAGCGATTGAACAATCAACGTTGACCTTAATGGAACAATCCCAGGGTAAGACATTTAAAGTGTCAACCAAAAGAGCCAATAAACGATTTCCCATTGACAGTATGACAGTAAGTCGCGAATTAGGCGCCCATGTACTCAATCACTTTCCACAGCTTACAGTGGATGTTCATCACCCAGACATTAACTTACAGATTGAGTTGCGCGATAATGGCGCGTATTTATTTAACTCTACGATCCCAGGTTCTGGTGGGATGCCTGTCGGTAGTAGCAACAAGGGGTTGTTGTTGCTCTCAGGAGGAATTGATAGCCCTGTAGCCGGCTATCTCACGATGAAGCGTGGAGTGACTCTTGAAGGGTTACATTTCTACTCCTACCCCTTTACAAACGAACGATCGAAGGATAAAGTAATCGAGTTAACCCGCATTTTAGCTGGATATGCAGCCCAAGGCAAACTAAAGCTCTGGGTTGCCTATTTTACCGAGATCCAAAAAGCGCTCGAAAAGAATCCGTATTCTGGCCTAAAAATCACTCTAATGCGGAGAATGATGCTCCGAATTGCTCATACATTAGCGGAACGCGAAGGAGCTCTCGCGCTTATTACAGGAGATAGTTTAGGTCAAGTCGCAAGCCAGACAATGGAGAGTATCTCCACTATTAATGCAGTTACAAATATGCCGATATTCCGACCATTAATTAGTATGGATAAACAGGAAATCATAGATATCGCCAGGCGCATCCAAACGTATGAAACGTCCATTTTGCCACATGAAGATTGTTGTACCGTATTTGTTCCGAAAAACCCAGCTACACGACCCCGACTTGAACAAGCTCTTGAAGCAGAGAGTCATCTTGATATTCCTGGATTAGTCGAAGAAGCCATATCACGAACGGAATCTCTTATTGTTTCTCATAAAATAGACTTTTTGTAGTTTTTTTTCAAGCCATGGCAGGAATTCTTACAAAAACCTAGAAATCATATAATTATTCTAATATAGCGTATCGGTTTTTATAGGAGGTTTTGGCATGGAGGCAGTGCACGATAATGTTATGGATGAACTTGCGAAGTTAAAAAAAGAAATTATGCAACTCAAACAAGATAATCAAACATTACGCCGAGAATTAAGACGAAGAGATGCACGCATCTCCAATTTTGAGGATGTTTATTTGACGTTAGAAGAACGACAAATTCTACTTGGTCGCACATACGCATAAAAGGCATAAAAGGCATAAAATATGAGAACGATAGCATCTAACCAAACACAAACAACAAATATCATTAAATCCTTTGGATAAAGGGTTTAATTTTATTTGTTGTTTTCTTGTAATTCTTTATCGTAACCCTGGTTCTTGTTTCGTTGCACCCTACAGTAATGCCGCCAACCGATTACTGCGATAGCGAAGGTAATTCCAATCATATCAATAAACACGTCCACGATAGATCCTGTTCGATGCGGCAATGTACTCTGGTACCATTCGTCTAAACACGCTATGATGAGAGCGAAGGTAAATCCCCACGCTAAATAGTTTTTGCGCAACCGAGGGGTGGCATGAAGTGCATAAACAATAATAGCCGTTCCGAAAGCATACGCGAGAACATGACCGAGTTTTCGCACATAAAACACAAGTGTCTGAATATCCGATTTGGACAAATTTGGAAACCAACTCATCATACCTTGACTCATTGTCCCTGCACTAGACTCAGGCTGAGCAGAAAAAATGAAGAGTAAAAGCACATACAGGAAAACGTACAACCAACGAACCACAATAAACATCCTTTCCTTACAAAAATCGAGCTGGCTCCTAATAAGGAACCAGCTGACTCTGGTAATCTAAAAATTAGCCTTTTTCCGATAGTAATGTGGGCATTGCTTGCACGTATCCAAAGCATCGATGGCCATACGCCAAGCGTATTTTGAACAATAGTACTCTAAACCACCCGAAAAATCACCGACAAATTTCGCATAGCTACAAACTTCCATGCAAAAACCACCTCCAGAAGAGATACATCTCTTGTTACTATCCGCTTCTACCAGGCATTCTATGCATGTCAAGAAATCTTTGTCAAGGAACGCTTATCCACTTTACCATCAGGTAGAGATGCAATAACTTCCGCTAACAAGCTGCTTAATACTCTTGACTGACGTAATAATTCTTGACGCTGCTCGCCTTCAAGTTCATTTAACTTAGTGAGCTCGGTTTTTACTAAATAGTCGCCAGATTTTGCGAGAAACGACACGAGTTTATCCACATCCCACTCTTCATTTCCCTCCTGTTTAGGAGCATCCTTTGGTATTAACCGTAATTTTCGAATCGCATCTTCTATACTTAAGTCCGTAGCGCTACCAACTAATTCAAGCACCTTCTTTGTCTCTGTCCGATTAAGAGCATAATAAAGAACAGAATCAAGTACAACATTAACGAGCTTATCACTATTTTTCTTCATCGCATAGCGTTTAGCTAGAGTAATGTGAGAAAGCGTGAGTGGTGAAGATCCGCCATAATAATTATTCAAGACTGCATCTTGATAACGACTATCTACGGTTAAAATATCGAGCCAATCATTAAGCGTCGTGCGCGGAATCCCTAATTTCTTAGCAACTGCAGTTTTGGATAATTTATCCTCGCTCATATACATACGTACCGCGACTGCCTTATCTAATGGATTGAGATCTTCGCGCTGAAGGTTTTCGATCAGCTGAATCTGACGAACGCAACTATCCTCACTGAGAACTAGAGCAGGAATGGTTGGATGCCCTAATTGCTTACACGCAGCTAATCGGCGTGCGCCAGCGACTAACAAATATCCTTCCTCGCTTTTCATTACTAATATCGGCTGAAGAACACCTACATCATCAATACAACCTGACAATCCATCCAAGGTATTTGAGTCCAACCGCGATCGAACGTGTTTTTCTTCGCCAACGCAGATTTCGCTAATTAGTAACTGACTAACTTGCATCAGTGCAACCTCCTCTCTAAAAAAAGTTACTCCAATAAAGTGTAATATCCTTACTACTATTCTCTTAATCATTGTAAAGTCCTGCATTGACAAAAAAATACAGAAGAAGCCGTCAGAATCAACGACTTCCAATTACTAATGAGAATATCTAATGTAACTCGTCTAGTTTTGGGCTGGACGTAATATAAAGCCAATAACGTTCTGTGTTCTCTCTGTCTCCACAAAGAACTCTGTTCCAACGGGAATCGCAACATCACGACCACGAATAAAATAGCCTCCAACTAATCCAATCGGACCCAAAAGTAGAATTCCTGCCATGCTAGCACCTGCAGCCAACTCAAGTGAGTGGTTCCTTTCTGTTGCTTTGGCATCCATTTTTAAACGAATACTACTACCATCCAAAGCGGAAACCATTCCAAAGTTAATCACGATTCGACCATCGCGCCCGAGCATACCAGCAGTAGTCACTTCGGCTACTCTTCCGATACCCTCTGATCCAGCTGGAATAACAATGCGACCTTCAACGATAACGTCCTCGCTTACTCGATAGCGAACTTCATCGCCGACCCGAGCATTTGCTGAATCGACCTCTGTTAATAATCTAATCTTAACTAAAGTTTGCTCTCGAAGCTCAAGGGATTTAATGTCTAACTGGGTAGTAACCCATAGAGTAGTCATCAACTCTCTCGTTCGTTTTGATAACGAACCTGGTTGAACAGCACCGAGCAGATCAATTTCTAATTGATCTAATCGTTCAATCAAGGGTTGTCCAGCAGTCAATTTTGCAGAAAAACCATACTCAGCCAAATTCAATTGCAATTTAATGCTAGCAGTCCCCGTGTGATTTGCATCAAGAAACGAGTATATATTATCAATTCGAGTCAATACAGCTCCTGATTGCTTGCTTCCGTAAATGTCTTCCTCGATCCGATCAACTCGCTCAACAAGTGCTCCCACCCGAGTCTCTCCATATACCAACTCCTCGAGCCTACTCAAAGTGGTTAAGGGGGTAACATTCGCACTAACTCCAATAGGCCACATTACAACAAACAAGACAATAACAATAAAAACACAAATCCCTTTCAATGCTAGCCCTCCTCTAAATTAAAACCGAATAGAAAACTCAGCTGTCGCTTGGTTTGTTTTTTGCTCAGTCATAGTACTATTCATGCTGGAAAAATCAATAAGCTTGTAATTAAGTTGAAATGAAGCTTCACTATTAATAAGATAACTAAATCCTACTGAAGCTGTTTTCTTCGAGTGCTTTTCAGCATCGGCGGAACCGATTACCTCGATCCCGTCATTCCCTTTACCGGTCTCTTGAACCACCCGCTGAGGGCTATCCATCCACTCAGAGGTAACACCGAGGAGCAAACGACCTTGAGGAAATGGAATATCTAACCCGAGACTAGTGACCGCAGGATTTCCTAGTTCGATGACTGTCTTTTCGTTGGAATCTACTTGTCTATAGCCAGCACTTACTAATAAAGAATTGGGCAAGCTGTAACTTAAATCTACTGTTGTTGTGGTTAACCGAGAATGCTCTTGATCGGTATATGCAAATTGATCTCGTCCTGTGCTCACAGATAAGTCACCAAAACGGACCGATAGTTCATACCCCGCTCCACTCGCTGCTGTTGGATTACTACTGCTCGCAAGCTGATCGGCTTGTAACGAACGAAGACTACCACCGAGCTCCACATCTCCTATTCTCACTGTTGCCCCTAATTGCATTAAGCCTGGACTTAATGGATGATCGGTATTATGGAGATACTGCCCTTCTAAAGTTACATCATTCGTCAATAAATACTTCCCTGTTAATGCCGCAATAATGGAGTTTCTATTACCCCCATCGAATTCGCTTCGCATAAAGCCAGCTCTTAGCACTAAATCATCTCGCGCTGGAATTTTTCCGTCTACAATTGGCGATAAACCCTGCAATTCCCAATCTAACAAACGATCTTCTTCCATAGATTCATGTACCATCGAAGTTTGGACAGTTATCGTATTTTGTCGGATTTCTTCCCATAAAGTTGCTGGATTAATCGGATACTCTGGTATCCATAAACTTTTCGAAGTCGTTGCGCCAGGTTGCTCAACTGTAGCAAATAAATCTGGACTCAGCGCTGCTCGTTCTGCTAATAGGACCTGCTCTATTCTTTGTGCAACATTGTTATGTAATTGCGGATCCTTAATTGCATAGCCTAAGGCTTTGAGTTCAAAACGAAACTCATAGGCGAGTTGATCTACCATCATAATTTGACGACTGGAAAGGGTTTGGGACGCACTGGCTCGAGAATTATAATCCGCAATGATTTCAGAGAGAACAACCTCTCTACTGACACCAAAACGCTGAACAGACGAAATGTTAACTGTATCAATATATTGAATAACGCTCGCAACTAATAAGGCTACTTCAAAACGATTCAAACTTCCAGGATTCGGCGCAACGGGCAGAAAACTACCTTCCGCTAACGTTTCTACAGCACGGTAAACCCAATGTTCTTGAGGAATAGGGTCTGAAGACAGGGTTGCTGCAGGCGAAGACAACAAGAGTACAAATATCAACACGAATACGCTTTTACCCACATCTACTCCTCCTCTTTGCTACGATTTCGATTTATCCTACCCTACATCTGTGTATTTCTCCAAACTTTGTCAAATCCCTTCTTTTATACTGAATTTCTTAATTCCCTAACATTTTAGCTAAATAGCGCTCTGCTAAAATCACCGCCACATAGTCGTCAATGGGTACTGGCGGCACTTGCAGCGAAACCGGTACTAATCGATGCCAGCCTTGGGGTGGGTGCTCGAGCCAATAGCGTTGCCGTGCCTGCACACTCGACAAATGTTCGTCAGTGGGTTCCACCCTATTACTAATATGTGGAATCGCCGCCAACAATTCCTCAATAAACTCCTTTGATCCGGTTCGATCACCAACGATAATCGGACCGTTACTTGGCAAAAGTTCCACAATACGGTTCACTGTCTCAGTACGGGATACAACCTCCTTTAATACCACACGTTGGAGTTCAAGTAGTGCCAGACCACACTTAAGACGCCCAGGATCTACAGCAAGAATCGGTAAATGCTGAAACCCCATCATCTATTCCCCCTCAAGTAAATCTATTCGTACATAACATGGTCGATTTGACGGTTTTGTAAATAAAAAGCGGTCCTAGTTTTCACTAAGACCGCTCTTGTAGCCAATATCATTAAAACTTAAATTCTAAACCAGCCTTAACTTCCTGTACATTTGTGGCATTGTCAGCCCCATCAAGAGACCTAGTTTGTAATGCGCTCAAGTTCAACTTCATAGTATCATCAAAACTATATCCTGCCTTGACACTATGGGCTGTCTGATTTCCAAACAGAGCCGCAAAAGCTCCGCGAGGCATGATTAACTCTAAATCATATCCTAGATTGACTTCAGCACCATTAACATTGAGTCCATAGCCTAAGTCTACTGCTAAGATATTTACATCATGACCTGTCCAGTTCGTTGCGTCTTTCCAGTTACCATCAATCCAGTTACGAACAATTGTAAAGCTTGTCCCAAAGACTAAGTTATTAACAATCTCTAAATCTGAGGTGCCAACCTTAAACTCATTATGATTCACATTAGCAATACTTCCCATCGCTCCAGAAACCTGGATTGGAATCAGGTATTCAAGTTCATATGCCGCATTAAACATCGTTGCTTGAACAGTATTTGCACCTGTATCATCTATTTCGTTATACGACTTGGCAGCAAGACTGAGGCCTAAAATCGAAGCGGATGCCCCTAATTCTAAGCGAGTTTCGGAGTTCTCAACGAAACTGCGGTCACTCAGTAATCCATTACCAAAGTTGTCTTCGGCTTTACCCCATGCAGCATTCACAGCAACACCACCGAAGCTACTATCAAGGTTCACTTCATACAGACGATTATCAGCTACCACGCTTTGATCTAATGCAAGAGCAGCATCATAGTTTACGCCATACACTGTACCATACACGCTAACTAAACTTGCAGATTCACCGTCGAATTGGTTTACATTATCAAATAAATAACCATACTGAGCCTTTACATTAAATGCAGGAACAAAACTGTATTTACCACTAAGAGCAAACAAGTCATTATTTCCCTCACGACCAAGTACTGTGTTACCCATAATCCCTAATCCACGAAAATCAACGAGAACTCCAAATTCAGGCTGTTCATTGAGTATATAAGAACTAAAACGTTCCGTTACTTCATCTTCATCCATAGTGCCAGCTACTAAGCGGGTAACAGGACTCGCACTTAATACTTCTACGCCGTAAGTGTCAAATTCTAAGCTATCACCAAAACCTTCACCCTTTAGTTTTGCATAGACATTGACGAGCATATCTTCACTCGGCTTAACGGCTAAGTTTAAGCTAACCTCTTGGGCAGCTGTCACTCCACTCAATACTTCACGATCATTCATTAGCAGTAGATGTGGGTTAACTGCTCCATCATGAGCGTTCTTATCAATATTGGCTTTTAAGCTTCCACTTAACTTAATGCGTTCTGTTTCTGTTTTAAAGTCAACATAGTCAACTTCCAAATCGGTTAAACGATGATCAACACCGATTAGATCGTGTTCTACCTTAGTTACTCGCCCTTCTACCTTAGTTACTCGCCCTTCTACATTCCCTAAACCGCTTTCAAGCTCAGTAACTCGTCCATCTACATTCCCATACAACATTTCAAGTTTATCGACACGAATACCTAACAATGCTAGTTCTGATTGGAATTCATTGCCTAAAGCCACTACACTGTTAGCCACCTCTGCTACTTGAGCATCAAGAGCTACCATTAATCCGTCGACATCACCGCGGATTGCAGCAACTAAAGCATTAAGAACATGAAAATCTTGCTTCATATCATCCATTTGCGCACCAAGACCCTGGAACGCCAACTCATGACTCTCTAAATCTTTACGCAAACCATCAACTTGAACTTGTACATTTTGGATTGTAGCCGTAATTTCAACTAGGCTTTCGGCCAACACTTGTTCAACAATAGCGCTAATCACGGCTTCATCAACCTCAGCATATTCCTGGATAATACGTTCAATAACCTGAGGTTCTGCTATTGTTGCTTCAGCTAAGGCTAAGGCTTCATCTAGTTGCTTTTGCGTTAAATTGCCAACGAAGTCAGCAATCATGGCTTCAGCTTCTGGGGTGAGAATAAAAGGCCGCTCAATCGGTTGCACTTCGACAACGGTCTCAATTGTTTGTTCTCTTATCGTCTCTGTAACCACAGGAATATCAATTTTAGCTAACTCATCTTTAACTAACTGACGAAGATCAGCTTTTGCTCCTTCGATATCAGCTAATACATTCGCTGTAATCTGTTTTTGGACATCTGCTGTATTTCGTAGAACTTCCGTAGCTACTAGAGCTTCTAACCGAGCTAACGTTCGAGCAAAAACCATGGCAGCTTCATAACGAGTTAACATGCGTGAACCACCATACGTTCCATCTGGATATCCTTCGATTAATCCAACGGCAGCTAGTCCGATAATCGAATCGTAAGCCCAGTGGTCTGCTGGCACATCAGAAAAAGGGTTTGAAGCGCCAAATGTAGTTGCTGAGAGACTAACAACAAGCACTATCATTAAAACAAATGCAAGTCTTTTCGTTTTCATTTTAGTAAGTACCTCCTAAGTTTAAATAACTGATAACAATTTAATTATTAAAGCCCTACGTTTTACAATCCACAGGAGTTTCCTTGTTTCCTCACTAAGGTTGCAAACTTTTGGCGGTCTAGGATATCTCTGATTTAATGTGAGCGTCCCCTTATTCTCCTTTCTTTTAAGTATTTCAGAGATACATTGTTTAACATCGCAATAATATCATGTATTACTTCTATATAGTTACAATAGAATCCTTCTTAAACTAGATCTTTTTTAAGGGGGTAACGTAGTAATAGCTAGAAAAAGGGTAGCCCTCGAAAAGCGAACGCTACCCTTCCTAATTTCAATTATGATTACACTTCGCAAGCTTAGTTCACACTATTCGAGAAATTGATCAGTCGGTACTGAGCGAACAATGGGTCTATAGGCGATTGTGATCTCCTCTGTGTCCCTTGATCACGAATAGTACTTTGGTATAATTCCGTATCCCTACTGTAATTTCGAGCTGGTTGTGAATCATCTTTATCATTTGAGCGTGGGAAAAAATCAATTATCTGTTGAGCAGCTGGTAATGAACATGAACCTGTATCAATCAAAAGCTGATATTCGGGATAGTTCAGATCCGTGAGTGGTGATAAACTACGTTCAATCTCTGTGATCTCTACCCCGAGGAGACTGATTTCACGCACTAACTCAGATAGTAAGGCCAGCGCCTGACCCATGGCTCTTCCATACTCTACTAGATCTGTTTCTGAAGTACTTACTCTACCTATCCATTGCCAAAGAATAGCATCATAGATCTCTGTAATAGCCGTTTGAGGTAGTATTGGCAGCAAATCTCGATAATCTCCTGTGCTACTTTGATACTTTTGCAGCACCTGACGATTAAGCTCAGCACGAGATGCATACCTTTCTACAATGGTATTTATCGCTTGTGTTTGTTCGGCTTGACGAATTGCGATGTCTGGATTGTACTGTTCCACAAACATTGCTACGAGCATTGCCGCTTCCATTCGACTAAAACCGAACTCGCGCGCAAGTTCAATGGGATACAGAATCAATTCTGTTACGACTAATTCCGTGAGTGCATTGTATATCCAGTGTTTAGCAGGGATATCTTCAAACGAATTTGCCTGTACAATGGGTGCAGTTACCATTACAATCCACAGAATACAAATGAGATAGACACTAGATTTCAAATGGTCCCCCAAGCACCTAAACTCGTATAAAACACATACATAGCTTAGAACTAGACGGGTAGACACCTCCTTTTGAACGGGACAAAAATAGCAATAACTAACGAATGTGAGCTATATCTAGTTATTCGGCGAGGCATGACAATCTCCTGCAATCAGCCCTTGGTACTAATTGCCATTACTCGCTAGCTACTTCTAATTTTAGCTTAAGGGGACCTACCGCCGCCCAGGTATCTTCTGCTGCAAGTGCTCGAATTATAACTCGTCCCGATATCTCGTTTGCTTCGTCAATCGTCGCCAGAAAATCGATGAGCGGCACCTCAACCGCAGCTTGATTCTGGGTAATCATCCCACTGGTAATCGCCTTAATATTGGCCTCTCCTAACAACGTAAGGAGCTGTTTGTCTAAATCAAATGTTGTGGGTAAATCCAAAGACATTTCTGCTAAAACAGTTCCTTCCAAAAAAATTAATTCATTAGGAATCAACTCTAGATAGGTTTTAATCGGTTCACCCACAACAGTATTACTTTCTGAAGCAGCTCGCACCACCCATAGTCCTCGTTGTTGATGGAGAGCATGAGCAGCTAAATCTAATGTATACTGCGGTAAAATCAAAGCTAGCTTGTTATCATCACTAAATGCGCCTCTCCGCAAAGCCACGCTATTGGCCTCTTCAAGGAAGCTCTCTAGTCGCTCGTAGATTACGGCTATAGGTTCGCCTCCCTCAAATACCTGGGCAAAAATAATCTCATCTGCTTCGTAGGCTAGGTTAATATAGCGCATTTTATTCTCAAAATTAGCAAATACATAGTCTAGTGCATCATAATCTTTCGCTAATGACTCATAAGCTTTGCCTAATACTTCGTATTCTTGCAGTAGATTTGCTCGCCGCGACTCTAAATCCTCAACTTGCCCTTTTAAGCGTTCACTAGCCTCACGAAACGTATCTGCACTTTGCCGTTCCTTCTGCACTTCCTGCTTCGCAGTCTCTAAATCCTCGACTAGGGCTAAATATTGATTCATCGCAAGCTCCATTTGAGCTTGAGCTTGTTCTAACTCGACGGCAGCTCGATCCCGTTCAGCTACCATGGTAATCAGACTAGCTTCCATATCGCCAATACGAACTGTTGTTTGTTCCAACTTACTTTGACTTTCCATTAGGGCTTCTTGAATGGACTTCATTCGAAATAAAGCGGTGCGAACATCATTAGAAGCTATCGACAGTACTGCAATTGAGGAACCCGCGATAAAAATACCAGTAACAATCGTAATTAAAATGCCGGTGTGTTTCGGGCGTAAACCAAATAAGGTTAAGCGTTTACGACCAACTTTCATCCCGATTTTATCCCCAAAGTATGCAACTAAACCACCTACAAGGGCTAACGTAATGATCAGTGTTAAACCATACATATCGCTGTCTCCCCCCCTTTGCATCAGATACTGTCACAACTATAGTACAAAATTTGCCCCCAAATAGTGCTTGCGCGCCTGCTCGTTTTCAGAAATTTCCATAGCAGTACCGGCTACTAATACCTCTCCCTCCCGCATAATATACGCACGATCAGTAATTCTCAGCGTTTCCCGCACATTATGATCGGTAACTAGGATTCCTAAGTTCTTCTTGCGCAATAAAGCAATAATCTCCTGAATCTCAGCAACTGCAATTGGGTCCACGCCAGCAAAAGGTTCATCGAGCAATACGAAACCAGGACTTGTAGCTAAGGAACGAGCAATTTCTGTACGCCGACGTTCTCCACCGGAGAGTGCATACCCTTTTTGCCTACGTACCTGTTCTAAGTGGAACTCTTGCAATAAAAGTTCTAACCGTTCCTGTTGGTCTATGCGGGATAAGCGTTGTAACTCTACTATAGCCTGTATGTTTTCTTCTACGGTAAGTCGACGAAAAATCGATGCTTCTTGAGGAAGATAGGCAATCCCTAATCGTCCTCGCTGGTACATAGGTATATTGGTAATCTCTGAACCATTTAGAAGAATCGATCCTTTATTCGCCTTCTCAAGTCCGACAATCATAGAGAACGTTGTGGTTTTACCTGCACCATTAGGTCCTAGTAAGCCTACTACTTCACCTGGATCTACGCGCACACTTACCCCGCTTACTACGATCCTTTTTCCGTACTGCTTGACTAAATTATTGGCTATAATACTCATACCAAAAGCCCCCTGGATACTAAACAGCCCCTAGTTATCTTCTGTGTCTTGATCAAGCATAACTAGAACTGCTTGTGTAGCTCGTTCAATAGCACCAAAACTTCCTAACACATCGGGTAAACGCTTAAATTCCGTTACCATTGTGGCTTTTAAGTCTGTATCAGCCAAGAGACGAATTATCTCTTTGGCCACCTTAGATTCGGTTAGATTGCTTTGAACCAGCTCGGGCATGGCAAGTTTCTCTAAAAGAAAATTGACCATTGAAAAGTACGATTTGTGAGTGAGCATTTTATCTAATAGATAGCTCGTTGCTGCGACTTTATGAACGGCTAGCGAGGGCTTACCCATCAAAGCTGCTTCCAAACTAGTACAACCAC
>SKJB01000133.1 GCA_007116145.1 Limnochordia bacterium
CCTATGTGTATGGCGATCGCCTTAAGGATATATCTTTAATGGATTTAGCGGTCATTGGGATGAAGGAACTGCGAAAAAGAGGAAAACTAGCCGATTTAGATGTATCTGAAGAAATCAATGCGTGTAGCATTATTGTAGACGTAGACGTGGATGGTGAGAATCAGGAGTGGCTGGTTATGTTTAAGAATGAAACCCATAACCATCCAACAGAAATTGAACCATTTGGTGGAGCAGCTACCTGCTTAGGTGGTGCTATTCGCGATCCGTTATCTGGTCGCTCGTATGTATACCAGGCAATGCGCGTGACTGGTAGTGGAGATCCCCGGATCCCCGTGGAACAGACGTTGCCAGGGAAGCTGCCACAACGAAAGATCACGACGGGTGCCGCAGCGGGATATAGCTCGTATGGTAATCAGATAGGATTAGCCACTGGACAAGTTGTGGAGATCTATGATCCAGGCTATGTGGCTAAGCGCATGGAAATTGGCGCTGTAATTGGTGCAGCTCCACGATCAAATGTTGTGCGAGAGACGCCAATTGCTGGGGATATTATTGTTTTACTTGGTGGAAAAACTGGCAGAGATGGTTGTGGCGGTGCCACCGGTTCGTCAAAAGAACACACCGAAGACTCCATTCACACCTGTGGCGCAGAAGTACAGAAGGGAAATCCGCCTACTGAGCGGAAAATCCAACGCTTATTTAGAAACCCTAGTGTTAGTCAGATGATTAAACGCTGTAACGACTTCGGTGCTGGTGGGGTTTGTGTGGCGATTGGTGAGTTAGCGGATGGATTACGGATTGATTTAGATGCAGTCCCTAAAAAATATGACGGTTTAGACGGAACGGAATTAGCCATATCGGAGTCTCAAGAACGGATGGCTGTGGTTATTCGTAGCGAAAATGTCGATGATTTTACAGCATTGGTGGCGGCAGAAAACTTAGAGGCGACAGTTGTCGCAGTTGTAACATCCCAAAATCGCATGGAGTTGACTTGGCGGGATCAAACCATTGTCGATCTCAGTCGTGATTTTCTTAACACGAATGGTGCGAAACAAGTAACAAAAGCAATGATTGCTGCACCAGCACTGGAGACATATTTCGACAAGGTCGACACGGCCACTACTTGGATCACTAATCTCCAACGTTTAAATGTTTGCAGTCAAAGAGGTCTCGTCGAACTCTTCGATAGTAGTATTGGAGCGGCAACTGTACTCATGCCCTTTGGTGGTATTTATCAAGCAACCCCAGTGGAGGCCATGGTCGCAAAAATTCCAGTTCTAGCAGGTGAGACCAACACAGCAACAGCCATGAGTTTTGGCTATAATCCGGAACTGGCAACGTGGAGCCCCTTTCATGGTGCTGTCTATGCGATTGTCGAGGCGTTAGCCAAGGTGGTTGCAGTCGGTGGCGATTATACAAAGACAAGACTAACACTCCAGGAATATTTTGAACGTTTAGGTGACGATCCGCACAAATGGGGGAAGCCGCTTAGCGCACTGTTGGGTGCATATTATACGCAAATTACACTTGGTATTCCTGCTATCGGTGGTAAGGATAGTATGTCTGGTACGTTCATGGACTTAACCGTACCTCCAACACT
Organism: Limnochordia bacterium; assembly: GCA_007116145.1. Classification (GTDB taxonomy): domain Bacteria; phylum Bacillota; class Limnochordia; order Darwinibacteriales; family DTU012; genus CSBR16-88. Next base: position 1,601 of record SKJB01000133.1, read on the forward strand.
TGTTGCGTTTGCAGTCAATGTGGTTGCTGCCAACAAAGTGATTTCACCCGAGTTTAAGCAACCAAAAAGCAATGTAGTACTGATCCCACTGAAACGACAAGTGGACGCTTTACCTGATTTTAGCCTACTAGCTAAGAATTTTTCGCAAGTAACCAAGCTGATTACAGCCGGTAAGGTGCTTGCTGCTACTAGTGTTAAGCAGGGTGGAGTTGCAGAGGCGATTAGTAAAATGTCCTTTGGTAATCAAATCGGTATGTGTTTTTCAAAAACAATGGAACCAGAAGATTTATTTACTGCTGATTATGGTTCTCTAATCTTAGAGATTGATCAAACTCACGACTTAGCGGAAGCATTTGGCACAGTCGATTATGTGGTATTAGGACAGACACAAGCAGCTGCTTCCATTAAGGTAAACGAGATAGAATTAGACATAGTCGATCTCTATCAAGCATGGGATAAGCCGCTAGAGAAGGTTTTCCCGACAAAAACACAGAGTGAACCCCAAACGCTATTACAGCCGGCGTACACCACTCGCAATTCTCGCAAGCCGCGAGTATCCCATGTGAAACCCCGGATATTTATTCCTGTCTTCCCTGGGACAAACTGTGAATACGATAGTGCAAGGGCGTTTGAACGTGTTGGGGGTAGTGTAGAAACATGTATCGTTCAAAACTTGACAACAAAAGCTGTAGAACAGTCAGTGGAGTCAATGGTTAAGGGGATCAACCAAGCACAGATAATTATGTTTCCAGGTGGATTCAGCGCTGGCGATGAACCAGAGGGTTCGGGAAAATTCATCGCAACTGCTTTTCGTAACCCGCGGATTAAGGAAGCTGTGATGGAATTACTACAGCAGCGTGATGGACTTATTCTTGGAATTTGTAATGGCTTTCAAGCGTTAATTAAATTAGGACTAGTTCCCTATGGTGAGATTGTTGATATGAGTGAGACCTCACCGACCTTAACCTTTAACGCCATCGGTCACCATGTATCTTGCATGGTTCAAACCAAAATCACCTCGGTACTCTCACCGTGGCTGAGCCGGGTAGCACTCGGAGATATTCATACCATCCCCATATCTCATGGAGAAGGACGCTTTGTGGCTAGTGCAACACAGGTGCAGCAATTGATTGATGCTGGGCAAGTGGCTACGCAATACGTGGATTTAACAGGAGAGCCTTCGCAAGCGCATGCTTATAACCCGAACGGATCGATGTATGCGATTGAAGCAATAACCAGTCCTGATGGACGAGTCCTTGGCAAAATGGGTCATTCGGAACGGATAGGCACAAACGTGGCTATAAATGTTCCTGGTCTGCAGGATCAACAGCTATTCCAGGCTGGAATTGATTATTTTCGCTAAATACTAAACCAGACAGTACAATCTGTCTGGTTTAGTATTTTATTCCACAAAGAATAACGGGGAAAGAAATCAAAGCAGTTATGTGTAGCTGTCAAGGTAGTTCGATTTTAGTGTTTAAAAAATATAGCATCTCGCCATTCAAGGTTGATTGACTGTGTGACTTCTGATGGATATGATGGTAGATTTTCAATATCCTGACGATGCAAGGATGAGACTAGATGGTGAGTATCCGATATGGGATGTAATGATTAACAGTCAGTTTATATCTAGTAGCTGTTTTCATTGGAGGAATATCTGTTTCTGTTGTTGAAACATATGTAGATATGGAGACTTTAACCAGACAGTATATGAGTAGCGTATTTACTGAGTTCGAATAGGGGGAATGAAATGATTATCAAACTAGCACTGTTATTAGTAGTGGTAGTAGTTTTCATCGTCGCTAGTGAAATGGTCTATGCAGAGGCGGATAATGAAGCGTTTGAGTTAATAAAGACGTCAACCCAGGTGTTGGAAGAAATGCAGCAGCAACCTGATGTCGAGCAAATGGCTCTGGTATTAGAACGAG
>SKJB01000144.1 GCA_007116145.1 Limnochordia bacterium
CTGTTGATTCTGTTGACTTTGTCAAACCGCGGGTGATGAGCGGCTGAATATTCGAAGATGCTGCTAATCGCACCTTATCCGTGATTTCTGCTGATAGCTGCGATAAATTCTGCTCGATACTGCTATCGGGCTTTGCGACTACATCAACGGCCCCTAACTGTAAAGCCTTGATGGCCGCTTCACTACCTTGTTTTGTTAAGGAACTAATCACGACAACAGGAATGGGATAACTACTCATTAGTTTCTTCAGAAATGTTAAGCCATCCATTCTAGGCATCTGGATATCAAGAGTTATTACATCCGGGCGTTCTGCACGGATAATCTCTACAGCAAACAGAGGGTCCATGGCTGTCCCTAAGACCTCTATATCTCGTGCATTCTCAAATGCTGAGCTAAGAATTTTGCGAACAAGCGCAGAATCATCGATAATCAAGACTTTAATCTTCTTTTTTGGCATCGTCTCTCACCTCTCAATCAAACAGTTCAACATCGCTCGTAGCCTTCTGCTTTTGGTGAAGCATCTGTAAGTAACGCTTCTCCTGAGAAATGGCAGTATTTAGCTGTTTTGTCTTTCCAATCTTTCGAACATAGACGGAGAACTCTCCGGGCAAGAACAGGACGCGTCTTCCGGATGATCCTCCCACATCCTTGCCTAAAACTGGTATCCCCTCTAATTTTAGAAATGAAAATGCAAAATGGATATTGGAATCAGAAACGGTGTTTAGCATTGTGTCCAAAATGTGTCCTCCACCAAAGACCTTAGCGTGTAAATTGCTTCTGCGAGCCCCTAATTTCAGCATTTCATTAATCATTAGTTCCATTGCATAGGTTCCATAGCGCGCCGCTTCGCTAATAATGATCTCGCCTTCTTTTACTGCTTTTGGTAACATGAAGTGATTCATCCCTGCCATACCAGTGCGGATGTCTTTCAAACACACAGAAACACAGGACCCCAATAAGGTTGATATTACTACATTGGTATCTGTTGTTACATGATATTCACCTGCAAATATCTCAACAGAAGGTAGGTTCAGTTGCCGATGAAAACCTGTACGCATAGTCGTGGTCACCCCAAGAACATTAAGAATTTTTCCGATAAATAGTGTGTTTAATATAGTCCCAGCTGTGTATCTGGCTGTCTTCAATCGATTCGGAATGGCCAATAAAGAGTAAGCCATACCTACAGAGATATTGGTTGAAACGATCCGAGACTTTCGCACGAGTCTCTCGATCAAAATAGATAAATACATTGCGACAGAATATGACATCTAAGGGGCTCGCTATCGGATATTCCTCCCGATCTAAGAGGTTTACTCGACCAAAAACCACTTGCTTGCGGATGTGATCCTTTACTTGAAACAATCCTGCGTTCGTTCCCGTGCCCAACTTAAAATGGCGCTTCAAAACGTCTCTAGGGATGCCCTGAACCTCCGTTTGCTTGTAAATCCCCCGCTGGGCTTTGGCTAACTGTTCTTGATTGATATCTGTCGCCAGGATCTTAAAGTCTAATCCGCTCATTCCTTGCTGGACAAGGTAATCCAAGATAGAAATAGCAATACTATACGGTTCCTCGCCCGATGAACACCCTGCAGACCATATCCGTAATGTCTTCTGCTTATGCTGGGCATTCGTTTCCATCCATTGTGCTAGAAATACATCGGTAAGATAGGACAAGTGGTGACTTTCACGAAAAAACGCGGTCACATTCGTAGTAATTAAATTGAATAAAATCCCTTGTTCCTCCACACTCTCCATAACAAGAGCGAGATACTGCGTAAATGTCGTATAACCGAGCTGGCGTAGACGTTTCGATAAACGGGAAATTACTAAGGTTTTCTTGTTCGCTGTCAGATTTACTCCAATGGCCTGATAGACAAAATCTCTAATTTGATCAAACTCATGGTCTTCCATACCACTACGTCCGTTCATCTCCGCTCCTACCTCTCTAGCTATGATCACGCATAATCTTTAGTAGCGAAACAGAATTCCCCCGTGCATTATAGCGTATACCATCAACGGCCATCACTGTCATCATAATTCCCCTACCCCGATCGTGATAACTACTAGAGTCAAATTGTGCCTTTAGGAACTGATCCCAATCAAATCCTACTCCCTGATCTTCTACATCTACTTGGATATAGTCATCGTTTGTGCGCACAGTGATTACAACCTGCTTTGCACTATCTAACTTGTTTCCGTGCTCAATGGCATTGACCACCATTTCATGAATCGCCATTTGAAACATATCTAAATCCTCTTCGGCATCGAAGACAGTTGCAAGCCGCTGCTGTACTTCGATTACCTGATCGAAACTACTGGGAATCGCAAGCGAAAATTTGACCCTATTGCTATCCTTTCCTTGCAATACAAGGAAGGTTATATCATCATCCGTATTTTCTAGACTGCCCGTAAAGGAACGAAAATCATTGTTGATAAAATCGATGACCCATTCCGGGTGCAGATAGGCATATTTAGCAAATACTCGTTGCAGTCGCGACTCATACATCTGTTTGTCCACCATCTGTTCAGGAAGACCGTCGGTGGTAAAGAGTAGCGAATCTCCCTCCTTGATGGTACACAGATACTCTTTTGGTTCACTTAAGGAAGGATCAATCGACCCTGAAATTAGCAACCCTCCACAAGGCAGCTCCCGTACTGGTTCTGTACCACTTACAATCAGTGGGGCATTTTGAAAACCAGCCGAGCTATAACGTAATTCGTCTGTAGATTCATTAAGTACGCCGATAAACAAACAGATGAAATAATCAAGCGGAAACTGTTCTTGCTGATATTGCTGCTTAAAATAGGCCAACAGTTCCCTTGGACAAATTATGGAATCATCCGCGGCTTTCTGAGCGATAAAACTACTGATTGTGTTTCGAACAAATACAGAAATAATTGCCGCATCAAGTCCATGTCCAGTGACATCCGAGAGGTAAAACACAAGTTGGTTGCCGATATGATAGAAATTATAGAAGTCTCCACCGAGCAGTTCTGCCGAATGGTAATAACTTGCAACCGTATACTTCGCAAGTTTTGGCATTACTTTAGGCAGTAAGTTCATGTGTAACCGCCGCGCTTTTTCAATCTCATCCTGAATATGTGCATTAGCGACTTCCAGCGCTAAACTTTTACTTCGCACCTCATGATGGTACTGTTCTAATTTGCTTTCAGAATCTTTGCGCACTAAGGCGTTGACAAAGATTTCACCCACAATCTGCAGAAGCGACACATTTTCTAATAACTGCACATCGCTTGAACCTGAAGCCACAATGCCTAAGCAACCGTAGAGCATTCCGCCATAAACCAATGGAATAATAACAATGGACTGAACCCCGTTGTTCTGCATCCACAGTTTTTCTCGCTGGGTGTCCTTCGACAAATGTTTAACACTCTCGACAAAGACATTCTGAAATTTCTCTAACTGACTGTACCAATATGGCGTTATCTCCTTACCAACGGTGCAATGCCCAGACGGACTTTCCGGCCATGAACAGTATCGCTCAAACTCATTGGTCTCCTCGTTAA
>SKJB01000070.1 GCA_007116145.1 Limnochordia bacterium
CCTCTGGATATAAGGAAAAGGTTAGCAACGCTTCATATAACTGACTGCCGAAACTACCACTATGCCCTAACCAAAAGCTGAAGCTATGCACAATAACCGCATAAAACGTCATAACCAATCCACCTGTAACAATAAATATTGGGTACCATATCAGTTGTTGCCAAGCCCCATTGGTTCCCCACGAATATATCACTATGGAGAAGAGAAGATCTCCCCACGCTGAAGCGGAAGAGCTTGAAAGCAGTAAATGCAAAAGTGGTGGTTTTGGCAGGGCTAAAAAGTAATCGAGCTGCCCATTAGCAATAATGTGACTGATCTTAAAAGAGGCTCCAAATACCAGTGCTTGAAAACTAAACGACCCCGCAGAAATCGCGTAGAGAATCATTATTTCCTGAAAGCCCCAGCCATTTAAAGCATCGATCTGCTCAAATAAAACCCACCAAAAAAATAGCAGCATGAAGTTATTTAAAAACATGAATACTAACTGGCTGAGAAAGCTTGCCCGGTATTCCATAGCTGACTGGAAATTCGTTAACATGTACTGCCAAACATATGAGTACCTAGACCTAACCTCCATGAACATGAAGTTTTCGTACCCCCTTTCGAAATAAACAAATAACAAGTGCACCCATCAGAAGAATCCAAATTAATTGACCCATGAGCATCTGCCAAAATAGAGACCATTCAAATTGGACAATTAAACGAGCCGGGGCAGATACTCCGTAGCGAAAAGGCAACAAATTGGAAACCTGCCGCAATCCTGCAGGATACGCTTCCACAGGTACAAATAGACCACCAAAAATAAATATCATCTTACTATAAATCCAAAAGAAAGGCTGATTATCTTCAATCCAGAATGCAATGAGAGCAATGGAAAATAGTACAAGGAAATTAAGGCTCACTGCCAGGGATATACCCAAAGCCCATAAGGGAAAATAGGTCCATTGCATTTCCAGACGACCCATCACAAAATACGTAAAAACAGATCCTACCAGGATATTTGTCGCAAAGCGAATTACAAATTCACCCCAATGTAGGGCCAAATAGTATGACGGATAGTAGAAAGGACGAATGAGCCCATAGGCGATGTCGCCACTCTTTACTTCTTCACTAAGCGTGCGATGGGTACCTGGTGTAGAGAGAGTAATAGCCTCTGTAAAAGCAAAATACCAGAGCATCTGCACCATACCAAGGCCAGCTAGTTGTCCTTCACCTAATACAGTTTTCCATAGCTGGGAGAAGACAAAAAGAATGAGCAGCAAGAAAAAACTACTAGTTAAATGATCAATACCATACGCAAGGCGATTATTTAAACTTATCGCTGCGATTTGGAGATACTTAACCCACTGCTTCGTCATGAATATCCTCCTCACCGTGGATCTTTGCTTTTGGGGCTTGGTGATAGATGTCGCGAATAATTTCCTCCATCGATAAATCGGAGACATTGATATCAGCTACTTTAGCTTGTTGCATCACATCGATTAGCACCCTATCAATGGGAAACAGCTTGGTATTAACTTTGATTTTTACCCCTTTGTGCGTGTGTTTCATTATTTCTGCACCGGCTACTTGGATGCTATCAGTCGGTTCTGCTAAGCGAATTCCGATAATTTTTGAACTAAGATAACCATGCTTTAAATACGAGGTTGCGACATCGAGAATTAGATCCCCATGATTGACAACCATAACCCGTTTGCATAGGTGTTCGATATCTGAAGCATCATGCGACGTCAGGAAAACTGTTGTACCGTCCTCCTGATTTAGGCGCTGAATAAACTCGCGGATTTTTAGTTTTGCCACTACATCTAAGCCGATAGTAGGTTCATCCAAAAATAAAACTTTTGGTCGATGCAAGACCGAGGCTGCAATCTCACAGCGCATCCGTTGTCCTAAGGATAGTTTGCGGACAGGTGTTTTTAGTAGCTCAGTTAACTCAAACATCTCAATTAGCTCGTCAATTCGTACTTTATATACCCTGTGTTCTAATTCATAAATACTGCTTAATAGGCGAAAACTGTCCATCGGCGGTAGATGGTACCACAACTGTGATTTTTGGCCGAATACCGATCCTATAGAATGAGCTAACTGTTGCCTAGCAATCCAAGGAGTCATCCCTAATACTTGTGCCTCCCCACAGCTTGGGTGTAATATCCCAGTCAACATCTTAATCGTTGTACTCTTTCCAGCTCCATTTGGTCCAATAAAGGCTAGTAACTCCCCGGGCTCTACTTGAAAGGAAATACCTCTTACTGCTTCTACTTTCGTATACGTTGGCCGAATAATCGCTTGCACACTACCACGAAACCCTGGTTCTTTTTGTTTTGCACGAAATTCTTTTCGTAATAAAGTAACCTTTATAGCACTCAAATTCGCTTCCTCCTTTACCGCTTTTGAAGATATTCTTGCTATATTATCATAACTGTCAGATATTAGCAAGGTTAAATTTTTAATTTTTTGGATAATTAAAGGTAAAATAGGAAGAAACCCCGCTGTTAAAATAGACAGCGGGGTTTCTTCTTAACCAATATCTGCGTTTAGCACTAGCACATTCGACCACAGATGCTTATTTGCCTCAATGAAATCGAGATGATCTGGATGTTTATAGTGAATCTCAATCTAAAACCGAGTCTTAGCATGTTTAGACATATAATTTCTAATTTGTGCAGTAAAACGCTCACCATACTTTTGTGCTTTTACTGCACCTACACCCGACACTTCGAGGAATTCCTCAATGGATAGTGGGAGCTTTCGGCACATGTCCCTAAGCGCTGCATCAGCAAAGATAATATAGGCCGGAACATGCGCTTCCGAGGCAAGTTCATTACGTAATCGCTTCAACTCGGTAAACAGCGTATTATCTACATCATAAACTGTCGCCGCTCTCTTAACTTTGTCTGGTATGATTTCCTTAGGCAACTGCATGATAATAGGACTCTGACAATGAATAATCTCAGATGAGCATTCAGATAACTGCACAACGGGGTATTCATCATTTGTCACTGCAAGGTAGTTGTTTTCAATCAGAAAATCGATGATAGTTCGAATTCTGTGTGTTGGAGTATCCGCCATGATTCCATGTGTTGAGAGGGTATCAAGTTTGAAATTTTTAATCTTACTATTTTTGCTACCACGTAAAACATCGGCAATCATAGCTTTTCCAAAGCTTCTCCGCAGCTGGCCAATACGATATACACAGGATACTATCTTCTGTGCTTCCACAGTTATATCTGCGGTTTCAAAATGTGTGTTACAGTTGGAGCAGTTCGCACAGAAATTCGGAGAGTTTTCACCGAAATAGCGCAAAATATATTCGCGCAGGCAATTAGTTGTCGAACAGTAAAACGTCATCGCTTTGAGACGTTCACGGTCTTTTTCCCTAACAGCCTGACGCTCTTCTTTGGTTAAATCACTGTTGACATCACTACCATTTTCTATTAAGAACTGATTGGTTCGTACATCTTGTCCGCTATAAAGCAGGATGCAGTTCGCAGGCTCACCATCGCGCCC
>SKJB01000059.1 GCA_007116145.1 Limnochordia bacterium
AGGACAAACGCATAGCTATCTTTGTGTTCAATCCTCGTTAACTCATAATAGGGATGAATAGAGGAGTGTAGGAGTTCTGGTAATGGAAACACTTCTCCATTAATAACAAAGCCAGGCTCTTAGGATTAATATTCATTAAGACGATTCGCTGAAGTTTTCGACCATCTAAGCGGATAATCTCCATGAGAGGGTGCCAGTGCTGTCCATAGGGACTAACTAAGACTGCTTCATCAACACCGTCACTGGTTACATCTAAGTAAAAAACTTCCCAAGTGTCAAAGACTTCCCGAGGAATATCGATAATCTCCTGTTGGACAAATTCGTAGAGGTCATCCCTATCCATAAGATTAGCCTGAGCAAACTCGAAAATTCCAACGTTTAGTTGGGCAACTACCACCACAATTGCTAAAACCAAAAATATTACTAGTGCACTTCTTTTTTTTTCATTTTTCTCCTCCTGTAATAGAGCCCATTCTGGCCCGTTTCTCACCTAAACGCCTGAGTCTTGAGGGTAATGTTATCCGCAAGGACTTCTTGAGCGATTATAGTATGTATAGCTTCTTCTATCTTGAAGACGGAAAAACCTTTTCTCATTGAGTTATTGTAATACTGCAAGCTGATAGCTTTTAGAGGAGCGGGGGTGTCGTCTCAGTGGCTCACTTGACATAGTTCCATAAGTGGTATTATGATCATAAGTGGAAATGGAAGCAACATATAGAGCAAAGGGAGCCCAACAATGGATAACACGAGTCAGGTCTTGCTAAATCCCATTCGAATGCGGATTGTGCAGCACCTCGCTACTAGCGAAAGTGTAACAGCGGGAGAGCTTGTCGCCCTAATGCCTGGGTCCGTGGGACAGTGGAAAAGGTATACTCATTAGACAAGAAAGTTTTATCTTCGAAGAACACCAAAGCTAATGCCACGCGAAATGCCTATAGCTTCCTGATGCAACTCTATGCTGATTTTGACAGATATTTTGCCGACCCTGAAGCTGATCCTGGAAAGGATCGGACTTTCCTGAACAAGACGGTCCTGATGTTGAGTGATCAAGAGTATGATCAGTTTTTAGAGGAACTTCGCAAGATAATGGTACGGTATATTGAGCTCGAACCATCTACGGGATGCAGACCTAGAAATTTCTCGATTATATCAGCGCCAAACATAGAGTGAACACGGGTTGAACATGGCAAAGCTAAAACAAACCGAAGCTAAGGAAATTGCAGAGATTAGTGCTCTCTTTATCAATGGTATTTAGTCTAGACGGTATCCACATAGATAGAGCTTAAGTCATCAGCCCTTAACATATAGGGAGCACGAAGTATAACTCCAACAGCTATTTTAACAATGTGCAAGTGAGAGGCAGGATAAATAGAGATGAAGTACTGTATAATCCATGGTAGTCCTCGGAAGGGTAATTGCTTTAAGGTAACGACCTTGCTTAAGCAGGAATTACAGGCATTAGGGGAAGGTGTTTTTGTGGAGTTCTTCTTACCTCAGGACTTACCCCACTTTTGTATAGGGTGTTACAATTGTTTCGAGAAGGGTGAGGAATACTGTCCTCATGCTAAGTATGTCCAGCCCATAGTTACGGCTATGTCTGAGGCTGATGTCTTAATTTTCACTACACCCGTATATGTGTTGGCAGAGAGTGGCGCAATGAAGGCTTTTCTTGATCACTTAGCCTATATGTTTATGGTCCATCGTCCTAAAGAGGCGATGTTTGCTAAAGTAGCTTTGGTAGTCTCTACTACTGCGGGTGCAGGTACAGGTAAGGCCATGAAGCCACTGCGGTTAAATTTGCGCTTTTGGGGAGTGAAACGTAGTATGCCCCTCGGTATTACCATGCGGGCCATGTCTTGGGAGGGAATGGGCGCGAAGCAACAGCTTAAGTATGACAAGCTAATTAAAAAGAGAGCGCGAGGTCTTTATGCTTTAGCTAAAAGGCGGGAGACCATGGCTATCCCCTTGTTTGCGAAGGCGCTTCTGTGGATGATGCGAAAAATGATTGCTGGTTATGACGACACAAATCTGGATAAGCGTTATTGGCAGGAGAAGGGCTGGCTTGATAGGGGACGTTGGCCATATTCTTAGAAAAGATAGCTATCGGTATGATCTTGCGCTTGACTTTCCCCTGAGGGATAGCTTATGCTTTTTTGTAATGAGAAAGATCAAGGAGGAGAATGAATGCAGGATGTAACATACCGTGAGATAAAGACAACAGATTTTGATGCATTACAATCATTGATCAATCAGACCTGGCAGGTGGATACGTTTATTCACGGCAAGAAGACGCTAGACAGATTGCTGCATTTATACCTTAGTGCATGTCTACTTGGAAGTTCGTTTGGTTGGGTGGCGCAAAAGGACGGAAGTGTAGTAGGCATCATCCTTGGAAGGAAGAAGAAGGATAGACCACACCTAAGACGGTTAGTTTTGCTTCCGAGAATGGTGCTAAACTTGTTACTGCTTCTGTGCAGCTCCAAATCAGATAGAAAAACCATTAAAGAATATAGTAAGGTGTTTGTAGTCTATCGTGATCTGTTAGCCGAGGGCAAGCAACACTTTGACGGCGAGTTAGTGTTCTTAGCGGTATCTAGTGCATGCCGTGGTCTTGGAATTGGCAAAACTCTAGTAACTGACCTAATAAACTACTTTGAACGAGAATCGGTCCATTCGATCTATCTGTACACAGACACCAAGTGCAACTACCGATTCTATGATAGTCAGGGTTTCAGCTGTTTAGCGGAGAAAAAGATTAATCTAACCCTCAATAACAAGGTCGAGGATCTGCATATCTTCCTTTATTGTCGCAACATCGATTCGTGAGTGTAGCGCGCATTTGCAGGGCTGCGAATTTACAGCAAATGGAGAAGGCAATCATTACGTACATAGATGGTAGATTCGATGTACGACAGTCGTAGAGCATCATGGATTAATGGTCTTTAAAGGAGGTGAAAACCGCTGCAACTGTACCTTCTATGCTCGCCGACTTAGATCAAAAAGGTAGACGACCTACAGAACTGCAAGGGGATTCTGCTTATTCCTCTCCTGAACTGAAAGCAGAGCAGGAAACAGTGGGAACTGTTATTACCGCTAAGGTTGCTCCTTCCTCAAACCGTAAAGGACTCTATAACAAAGACGACTTTGCTATCGATCTTGAGACTCTTACTGTCACGTGCCCTGCCGGAAATATAGTTGAGATCCCCGAGGCCTACCTAACAAATAGGAAGGGTGGCACGGTTTCTTATGATGCAAATATTTGTAACGCTTGTCCTCTAAAAGATGCGTGTACAAGTTGTAATAACGGACGAAGTGTATCCATCCATGCATATGAAAAGGAACGGTTAGAAGCAAAAGCATTTCAGCAGACAGATGAATTTAAGCAGGAATACGCTTACCGATCGCATGTGGAACGTAAGATATCACATCTCACTCGGCATGGAGCTCGGGTCGCCCGATACATTGGACTACTGAAAAACAAGGCACAGTCGCAAATGGTAGC
>SKJB01000100.1 GCA_007116145.1 Limnochordia bacterium
TGAGCCCTTGGAGACTCAGTTAAATTCATGGGCAATTCAATACAAAAAGTGGAGCCTTTTTCCAATTGGCTCTCCACAGTGATGCGACCTTGGTGAAGGTCCACAAAATACTTGGCCAAAAAGAGCCCTAAGCCGGAGCCCTTAATGCTAGTCGAAGAGGCCTGGCGACTACGATAGAATTTAGTAAAAATGTTAGGCAAGTCTTCAGCGGCAATTCCATAGCCTTGGTCTGTAATTTGGATAAGAGCTCGACCATCCACCTCTTGGCTGCGGATCTGAATCTGAGTCTCTGGTGGGCTGTACTTGATGGCGTTCTCCAGCAGGTTGGTAAGAACTTGGCGAATCAAGTCTTCATCCATCTTCATACTGAACATGGGCTCAAGCTCCTGAAGAATCCGAATGTTTTTCTGTTGAGCAAGGTACTCGCATTTTTTCACCACGTCCTGAATGAGAGAATTGATGTCGCGACTGCGCAGCTGAAGCTTGACCTCTTTACTCTCAATTCGGGTGAGATTGAGTATGGAGCCGATAAATTCCGCCAGTTCCTCGCTGGAGTGACTGATGGACTCAATAGCGGTTTTTTGTTCAGGGCTCAGAGGTTGTCTCTCTTTGAGGACCAGTTCAGCCATACCCTGAATACGGGCGAGAGGGGTCTTGAGATCATGGGACATCATGCGCATGAAGTTGCTTTTGAGCTCCTCCACTTGGGTGAGAAGCTGGTTTCGCTGGTAGTACTCCCAACTGCGCCGGTTTTCTACAATCAGACGATAGGGCACAAAAAAGTAATAGCAGACAAAAACAGCCAAAAGAGGTTGAGCCATAGGCAGCCAAAAACCAAAAGCGGAAAAAACCGCTGCAGCGAGCAGAATAAATGTGGCGATCACTCCGCCCAGAAGGAGGAGGCCCCGGGCGGGAGGAGCAAAAAACAAAAGGGCTAAAGTGAGCCAGGCCACTAGGGCTATAGTGAGAAAGTTGAGTCCTTTGGGGCTCCGGCGGGGGGCCTGATCCAGAATAAGGGTGTCCAGGGCATTGGCATGGGCCTCGGCCAAGGTGAGAGCGGTGATGTCCCGAGACAGAGGAGTGGAGAGGTAAAAGCGACTGGAGCGGAGCGAGTCATCTCCAATGATCACCACTTTGTCAGCCCAACGATTCAAGCTCTCGGGGTTCCCATCTCGGGCGTCTAGAAACTCAGTGCTCGGGTAGGTCCCGGCGGGGCGAAAGGCAATATAGCCTTGAATTACATCGAGAACTGAGAAAAGTCCCCGAGGTCTTTCCGCCCCGAGCTCTTTGGCCAAAGCCCTGTGTAGGGTCGGCTGGTCGTCTATTGAATAAATAAAACGTCTTGAGACGCCATCTCTTGCAAAGAGAGTGATGTCGCTGCCGATGGGGGCGGGCAGAGGCTCAATGAAGTCAAAGGGTGAGGGCAAGGGAGGCAGCCGCCCCTGCCCCTTGGCGGGAGAGCTGAAACTGGCAAAGTAGATCGGAGTCTGCATCCGTTCAGTGAGTTCACCAAAGGCCTCAGCCTCTTCAGGGCTATGGCGCAGTTCAGAGGGGTCAAAGCTGTAGACAATGGCCCGGGGTTGCCCCGCCTCAAGCCCCTCAAGGAGGAGCTGGTGATCTTGGAGGCGATCTTCTCGGCCCAGCTGAGTCAAAGTGTCAGGGCGGATCATGATCAATTCAATCAAGCCTGAGGTGGGGGCAGGGGTTTTAAGTCGGGAGCGCCAATCGTAGGTCCAGGCCTCCAAGTAGTGGAGGGGAAACTGGACAATCACAAAAGCCAGGCCCAAAGCCACAAGGGCCATCAGGGCTCCGGCCTTGAAAAAGCTCAAAATACGGGGGTGAGGGGATTCGCCCATGCCCCTAACTAGCTTAAATGCAGCGGAGTGTCAATTTGACACCGGTTGGAGTTCCCCTTGTTAAAAACTTTTCATCACTTTGCCCCCGATTTAGGGGTCAAAGGGCTGATCTTGGGAGCGAAAGATCAGCTCCACCCCCTCCGGGGGGAAGTCCAGTTGAGGGTAGAGGCGAGCCAGTTCAAGAGCCCTCAGGTGGCGGGCATAGGTGCCTGGGGGCCAGGCAAAGTCCTCTTCCCCGTGTCGTTGGCCCAAGCCCTTCATAAACTCAGCCCAAAACGGCAGAGCACCCGAAGCTCCCGTCAGGCCCGAGGACTGGTTGTCATCATAGCCCAGCCAAGTCAGAGCCAGCACCTTGGGGCTGAAACCCACAAACCAGGCGTCCCGGTAGTCACTGGTGGTTCCCGTCTTACCGGCTCCCGGTCCCCTAAAACCCCGCCAACTCAGACTGCGGGCGGTGCCCATGGTCATGGACTGTTTCATCATGCCCACCAGTACGGCCGCATTCTCTGGAGCCACAACCCAAGACTCCCTATCTTCGGGGCGCCGCCAGAGAACTTGGCCGCTGAGGTCTTCCACTCGGTGGAGCAGATGCAGGGAAGTCTTTTGACCAAAGCGAGCCAGGCTGGTGAAGACTTGAGCCACCTCCCAGGGGCGCAATTCAAAGGCCCCCAGGGTGAGCGAGGGCAAAGCCTGCAGCTCGGACTCAATGCCCAGGCGACGGCTGAGGTCCAAGAGGGAGCTCAAGCCCACATCCAGACCCAGTTGGGCCGTGGCCAAGTTCAGGGACTGAGCCAAACCAAAGAACATGGGCACCAATCCATGCTCTCTTTGATCGTAGTTTTTAGGTGACCAGGTTTGTCCGGAAAAGTGATGAGTGAAGCTCTCATCAGACAAAGGGGTCAGAGGGTTGTAGTGAAGTCCTGTGGCCTGAAGACTTTCAAGAGCCGAGAGATAGACCAAGGGCTTCATCACTGAGCCCACTTGACGGCGGGCCTCAGTGATGCGGTTGAATTGGGACTGACGGTAGTTTCGCCCTCCCACCAGGGCCAGCACCTGTCTTGACTCGATGTCCACGGCCACTAAACCAGCCTGGAGGGGGAAGCCTTTCTCTTTCAGCTCGCGAGTGGTTTCATGATTTTTTTCCAGCCTCTCCAACTCCCTCTGCACCACTTGCTGAGCTAAATCTTGAGCTTGGGGGTCCAAGCCGGTAAAGACTCGCAGGCCTTGGCTCAGGGGCAGCTTTTGCCGGCGCAACTCTCTCATCACCGCCTGAACGTAGTAGGGCGCCGGGTCCGACAGACTGCGAGGCGGCCGAGAGGGTAGGGGAGCCTGGAGAGCTTGATCGGCCGCTTCTGTATCGACCATTCCCAAACTCAACATTCGGTTGAGGACTAAGTTGCGACGACTCAAAGACTGCTCAGGTGATTGAAAGGGGTTGTAGCGTCCGGGACTGTTAATAATGGCGGCCAAGAGGGCGCAGTCGCTGAGAGCCAAGGTTTCCAGGTTCCGGCCAAAATAGTGCTGGGCTGCTGAGGCAAAGCCTCTCACTTGGAAGGGGCCGTTTTGCCCCATGTAA
>SKJB01000038.1 GCA_007116145.1 Limnochordia bacterium
TATCGTAGCTAGGATTTCTCCTAACTCAGTCTGGTGAACTTACCCTTGAAGAGACAAACCTAAAGTTACATCGCCTCTTTTTCAGAAGCCACGACACCTTTAGGTTCGTGGTAGTTCACTGGCAAGCGTATGGACAAACACTACCTTTTTATACTTCCATTTGGTCAATATTACGTTTAGCACACGAATGAACACTGCAAATATGACTGCGACTCGGTAACTATCCGCTAACATAGGCATGTACAGCTTCCAAACGATAAATGTCAGTACGGAGTAGAATAGAAAGTCAGCGAATGAATCAAGACGAGCTCCAAAATCACTCTCTAGCCCAAATTTCCTAGCAATGAAACCATCTAACACATCGCTCACACCGATTGCAATGTAAACAATGATAAAACTAGAAGGTGTATGCAACAACGGTATCAGCAGAGCTGACAGGATAATTCGGATCACGGAAACCATGTTAGGTATGTGATAGATAATATGAGCACCCCTTTCTATTAAAGATCCTGCAGACTAAATGCTTTAAGCAATCACCCTATATAGCACTTCACTGCTTATACAGAAATCCCTGCACATTTTAATACATTATATAATATAATATATATATATATGTATTAATCACGCTAAAACTCAGCTTGGTTCCTCCTTACGCGCTCACTAGATTCACTGGACTCCTTCACTTCATTTGGTTGTTGTTGAAGAAAGCTATGTTCTCTACTTGGTTATTGACAGTTTTACTTGTCAAGCCCAATCTATGGTTTGATAACTAATGAGCTTGGCAGAGAAAACGGTACTAAACTCTTGTCTGTATAATAGTGAATCTCAGAGGTTGTAGCATTGTATATCACCAAAACACTGCCATCACTATTAGAAGTAAAATGGCGATGAAACCACATGCTACTAATACCATGTTTAAAATGTATCCTAGAAGATTTTGAGTAATCGTTAGCATCAAGGATCATAAACCAGTCCCTGTTGATACTATATATGCGCGAGGCATCATGATTATAGGCAACATAATCCAAGCTGTTCGATGTATCAAAATACCAGTTACCCAAGGCTTTTCCAAAATCAGTAACACTGAATTCTCTAACCGCGTTACCACCAGACGATAAAATAAGGCTTGTTCGATTCGGACTCAAAAGGAGATTTTTAGCTTGAAAATAGTACTGTGTACTCTTTTGTTCATGAACAAGTCCTGAACTCGCGACAGAATAACTATCCAACGCCTGAGGTCCAGACACGTACAACGTTGCGCTAATCTCGTCTAGCGCCATAGCTTTACCAGATAAAAACTGTCTATACAGTAGATCGTGCGTATCCATATCGTATACGACAAGCTCGCTGTCATCTGAGTTGTAAAAATAATCGAATGCCAACACAAAGATCTGCCGCAAGCTAGGAGCCACTATGATTTCCCTCGCCTGACTTTTCGTTGTTTCCACCACTATTTCAGTTGCACTATTAGCGGTTATGTCCCAAATACCAACCTTGTGTCCATAATTTTGTCCATACCACCCATTTGAGTTAATCAGGGTATAAAGACTCCCATCTACAACTACAGCTGCAACACTGGATTCCCAAGGAAGATCGACACACGAATGAATCTGACGGTTAAGCGGATCTATCTGGTATAATCGGCTGGGTTTACGCGCAACACCAAACACTACATCTGGTGTATCTCCTGCGATTAAGTGCGAAAGGTCATCAATCTTCGTCGTTTGGCTATGAGAAACAGTCATAGAACCACTAGTCTTTAGCTGCACGTTAGAAGGTCTAATTGTAACGTACGCTTTGCCTTCCACTCCAGTGGAAACTGTACTCATGTATTGCTGATTACTAGTAATATCATTGCGCAAGAAGAGATTATCTCCTCTCCACACCTGGTGAATTACGGAGCCTTGGTCTACTGAGATCTCAAGATCCATAGCATGACTACCTGTGCTAGTAAACTCGAATATGTAATACGGTAGTTCATCAAAGTCTAAAGGAATAAAAAATGACTCGCCTTGCTCTATGGGTATGGTTAACCACTTTGAAGCTAAAACTTGTGGAATCTTCGTGCGGCTGTAATGATCCACATCAATCCAATAATTAACAAAATACTCCTTCTGACCTCGATTTAGTAAAATAGTTGCTTCAGCAAACGCAACTGAGGTTCCTTTAGCACTCAGGTATACCGTAATGTATTGCACCATGGGTTTAAGCTGCAAAGTTACTTCATAGAACTCCCGCTGATCAACTGTGGGATAAGCCAATTCATCGGAATTAAGCACTCGTCCATATTGATCCAATTGTAAAAAATAAACATCAAGAGGCTCATCTTTCCCATAAAACGATGGAAAGTATCCAAGGGTAAAGCTTACTGGCCCAGACGGTGCTCCGCCACCGGAACCTGCGCAACCACTTAAGACAATAAGTACAAATAACCAAAGAATTACCTTTTTCATCTATTTGCCTCACTTCTTCATAGTATCTACCAAGAGAAACGGTTGCACCGCCGTCTTGCCCCAATACTCCAGGTGCCGCAAAGAAACTCTTAGTCCACTGGACTGAAATTTTTGTGTTCTATCTTATCCCATTCAGTCTTCTTATATTTCAAAAATTTCATACACATGTTAATATGCTCTGGGTCGTACTCCCGAAATCCCTGACCTTTGGCCCAAGCTCTAATTTCAATATGCTCAGGATGGCTTTCATCGTGATAAACCTTCAGGAATTTATAGAAACCAGGAAGACCACCAACATCGTCGGGAGGAGCTACCTCAGCACCATCGATAAAGGTGGGATAGCCATAATGATAATCTTCTACGATTTCCTCAAGGCTAACCAATATACGCCAATCATCACCGTAGTCGTAGACATAGTAAATTTGGCTCCTTTCTTCGAGGTACTTATCTATTTTAGTCCCAGTAGGTTTACGGATGACCATCTTCAAGTTTTCCAGCTGTCTCTCGGCAAATTCTGATTTCATGGCTTTAAGCCTTGCCTCGAACCTTTTGCGGTTTTTCTTAAACTGCTGGTGTTCCTCGTAAGCCTCCTCATCGTTTGTCACCTTGATATTTTCTTCAGACAAATCAAAGTGAAACAGATGGTAAGCGTCCTGCGGATAACCGCTTTGAAAGTTAAACACATTCTGGATAACATCATGCAACCTGTTAAATGTAGCTCCTGCTGGCATGATAATTCTTCGCCATATAAGTGGTGTTGATCCTAGAATTTCAATTTTGATTTGGTAAGCTTTCATGGTTTCACCTCACTCCTGATTATCCACTACTTCAAGAATATTTCTCTGCAGATGTTTATTAATCAATTTTGCCA
>SKJB01000046.1 GCA_007116145.1 Limnochordia bacterium
AGGAAATACCGCCTTATCGATTGCCTTGGCATACTCACTTTGGCAGAGGATCAAGCCACCCCGCGGGCCTCTTAGCGTTTTATGTGTAGTACTCGTAACAAACTGAGCATGTGGTATCGGACTTGGATGAACACCTGCTGCAACTAATCCAGCAATATGTGCCATATCCACCATCAGGAGCGCTCCAACTTCATCCGCAATCGCGCGCAAGCGTGCAAAATCTATGGTTCGAGGGTAGGCGGAAGCTCCAGCTACAATTAATTTTGGCGAATTCTTCAAAGCCAAGCTACGAACTTGCTCATAATCGAGATGCTCTGTTTCCTCGTTTACACCATAGTGGACAAACTTAAACCAAGCACCTGACATATTCACCGGACTACCATGTGTTAGATGACCACCATGGCTTAAATCCATCCCAAGTACGGTGTCACCTGGTTGGAGGACAGAGAAGTAAACAGCCTGATTCGCCTGGGCTCCTGAGTGTGGTTGTACATTAGCATGGTCTGCACCAAATAATTTCTTTGCACGACTAATCGCTAGTTCTTCTGCGACATCTACATGCTCACATCCACCATAATAACGTCTACCTGGATATCCTTCTGCATATTTATTAGTAAGCGGGCTTCCCATCGCTTCTAGAACAGCTTGACTGACAAAATTTTCTGAGGCAATTAACTCTAGTTTATCAGCTTGCCGCCTAGTTTCCAATTCAATCACTTCAAGTATTTGTGGATCACTTTTCTTTAAATGCTGGTACAATTTGTGTACCCCTTTCTAATTCGCTTCATTCAAGGAGGAGTATTATGTTAACAGAACTGCGTATCGTAATGAGTATGGCCTTATTTCGTTTGCTCGCAGGATCTATTGAAATCACTGCCGCATTACTAATGCTAAGGTTCGGTAGTGTCCATACAGCGATGAAAATTAATGCTGTATTAGGCATGATCGGACCGACTATCCTTATTATTGTCAGTACGTTAGGCTTAATTGGACTGTCGGCACAACTACCTTTACACAAAATGATCCTCGTTGGATTGGGCGTGCTTTGTATTTTTCTGGGCACTCGTTAGAACATCAAAAACTAATCTACCTTATTACTCGTTACTTCACTACCTGGTGTAAGCCACTCAGTATGGAACACTCCATCGCGATCGATTCGTCTATAAGTATGTGCTCCAAAATAATCTCGCTGTGCTTGAATAAGATTAGCGGACAAAGTAGCACGTCTGTAGCTATCAAAGTAAGATAGGGCTGAACTAAAAGCAGGAATTGGAAGACCTAAATTAGTTGCTGTACTGACTACGAGTCTCCAATTTGCCTGAGCATTCTCAACAGCCTCTTTGAAAAATGGTGCCAGCAATAAATTCTTAAGATCAGAATCCTTAGCGAATGCATCTTTGATGGTCTCTAGGAACTGAGCTCGAATAATACATCCACCTCGCCACATTAAGGCAATATCACCAAAATCAAGATCCCACTTATATTCCTTCGATGCTTCTGCCATCATGGCGAATCCTTGCGCATAGGAACAGATTTTTGAAGCATATAAAGCTTGTCGTATCGCTTCAATAAATTGCTCTTTATCACCTGCATATTGACCCTCGGGACCCGATAGAATATCTTTCGCAGCTACTCGTTCTTCTTTTATGGCCGAGAGACAGCGAGCAAAAACAGCTTCTGTAATCGTTGGGGTCGCTACACCTAGATCTAAGGCAGCTTGGCTTGTCCATTTACCAGTTCCTTTTTGACCTGCAGTATCTAAAATTAATTCAACTAGGGGTATTCCGGTATCTTTATCCACTTTGTCAAAAATATCACGAGTTATTTCAATGAGATAACTATCTAACTCGCCTTTGTTCCATTCTGCAAAGACTGCGTGCAACTCCTTAGCACTTAAACCTAAGGCGTGTTTCATAATGTAATACGCTTCGCATATTAGTTGCATATCGCCATATTCAATTCCGTTATGCACCATCTTCACAAAATGTCCTGCACCGTTAGCACCTACCCACTGACAACACGGGAAATCTCCAGCCACTTTAGCCGATATTTTTTGGAAAATCGGTTTTACAGCTTCCCAGGCAGCAAACGAACCGCCAGGCATTATACTAGGTCCTTTTAAAGCACCCTCTTCACCACCAGACACACCTGTTCCGATGTAGAGTAAACCTGCGCTCTCCACTCGCTTTGTACGGCGATCAGTATCCGGGTAATGTGAGTTTCCTCCATCAATAATAATGTCACCTTTCTCTAGGTACGGAATCAATAGCTCAATAAAATCATCAACAGGCTGACCTGCCTTAACCATGAGCATAACCTTACGAGGTGTCTTTAAATTGTTCACTAATTCTTGCACGGATTCTGCACCGATAATATTCTTGCCTTTCGCACTACCGTTTATAAATGCAGTTACGCGCTCTTGGGTACGATTATACACTGCTACTGTAAATCCTTGGCTCTCCATATTTAGAACGAGATTTTCACCCATTACAGCTAATCCAATTAAACCAATATCCGCTTTACTCAAGTTTTATCCCTTCTTTCTCTATTATTTACTATTCATCTCTAAAAGCTATTTCTTCCATGGAGGTGTCGTAGGCAGGTAAGTCTCAAACTCAGCCACCAATTTTGCTTCGTACTCTCCAGCATATTCTTGATTAATAAATTTATCAAATGCTTCCTCGTAAAAACGCTTCCATGATGCATCTTCATTACCTGGGTTAATTGGATAGAATAACACTCCATTGGCTTTTGCTGCTTTGTAATCCCCTGGGGCATCGCCAATCATTAATACATGATCGTTCGCATAACGACCAGTCTTGGCATAGTCAAGACACTCTGCTTTTGAACCCATCTCTTGACCAGCAATGACTTTGACAAACTTTGCTATATCATGTTCTTCCCACTCGCGCTCAAGAGCTTCATTTGGTGTAGCTGAAACTACGACCATATCGGCTTTGCTAGCCATTTTTTCTAAGCTCTCACGCACATAGGGAAATGGCGGGACGGCTCTAACAAGATTCGTCACCGTTTCATTTACGGCTAGCGACCACTGCAGAGCCTGTTTGAGCCCAGGATCGTTAGTGCGTTCCACGATCTCTTGGAGAGCAGGATTTCCTAATTTACTTTCATTTTTCGTCCATGCGCGTAGCGAATCTATATTGGGAACTTGAAACGCGCGATTTTGAACTTCACTACGATCAGCCAATAAATCCATAACCTCAACAAAAGCAAAAAAGCGATTTATACCCCTTGATTTCGAATAGAGGTTAACAAACTCTGCTGCTTCTCTTG
>SKJB01000086.1 GCA_007116145.1 Limnochordia bacterium
AAAAAATTGAATATGCTCCTTTTTCGTTCTTCTTCTCGATATTCTCCTGATCATTATATAGCAATCTGTTCTACCTCTAATCCACCAACATTTCTACCAAAATCACGAAATCAACCATCAAGTGAACCGCCAATTCCGGATTTTGGCTAGATCTTCCCCTTACCCCGAAGATTTCGATCAACGTATTCAGTTATCCTTCCTCTATCCGATATCGAAAACCAAATGAACGTCATGTCTTAACGTAGTAGCCGCCAGTACCGCACTGCTGTGATAGTAATGCGTCTTATCCTTTTATGACTGTCCTCAAGCAATCCGAACATTGTTTAACATGATTCCGCTGCAAAAAGTATCTAATGGGTGCGGTCTAGTCAGTTTGACCTTCGAGAGCACCGCATCTAACTGGTGTTGGATGGAATCCTATATGATTCCACAGGCTAGTTTTGTTCTAAGAAAGGACTTTCTGCAGTGGAATCTCAACATAACTACCAAAGAATTCTGTTCCATTAATGGCTGCTACGCCATTACCGTCAATCCTCCGATTCTCAAATACTTTGTTCCGCGTTGTCCTTGCTAACAGCAAACACCCAGCTAAACATACCTATGCCCTTGACAGCACTACTACGCACTCCACTTAATATACTTAGACCGTTCTCGCTATATCACCCAATTTTGAGCCCATGCTTAGCAAGGTAAAATTTCACCTCAGCTGGACTAGGAAAATATTTCTTTGCAAGAGCGATGTACTCGAGAATGAGCGATTCACCCCGTCCAGTAACGCGCGTCATTAGTGGTGCTGGCATATCATAGAGATACAGTATAAGCACCGATTGAAAAACTTTCAGGTAAGAATCGACACTTTCAGGGGTATGCTATGTTCTTCTGGCTATTTCTCCGGTCATCATGCCTGCAATAGAACACTCAACAATTATATTTTTGTGTGTCATGGCAGTGCCTGAATCAAGGATGGTTCCCGGAGTGGGTAGGATAACATGATGAAGACTCATATAAGCCTTTAACCCGGTTCAATGGTGGATAAGGGCGGTACTCCTCCCTTTTTGCGGCGATAAATCGAATCATTGACATGGCTGTCTCAGGGCCAACACTCGCTTCGGATACAAGAAAATCAACCATAGACGTCTGAACGTCAAGAGGAATAAATGCATCGTGTAGAGACGGGGACGGCACGGGATTAACTAGCAGAGTATCCGGATTGACAAGCTTAGCAGAATCGGGCATTGTGGTTCCTTTGCACTCTCCTGGTGACCAACGGGGAATTAGTGCACGGCGATTTATGAAGGACTCTACATGGCCTAAGGTTGCATCAGCGTTGACAGACCTGAATATATTCAAGGCATGATCTACCACCCTTTGCAGGTGATCTGTACTATTCCTGTTCTTAGCAAGAAGCGTAGCCCAGTTACTACTCAGCATAGGTAGCTGCAGTTTTTTCCCTCGTATTGGACAATTAGATGCAAAGGTTCCACCCTCTCAATCCCAAATCCTAAATTGCGAGAATTTCTGGCATAACATCAACTCCTATACTGATACTATGCCACAATTATAGGCATCTTAATGCAAAGATGGGTAATTGCAGATAAATTTCCAACCCATTTTCTGGACTAACGGCATAGTGTTATACCTAACCAACTCACAAATTAAAAGATTACATCTTTACAAAATTTCTGAATAATGTTATTATTATACACGAGGAGCACTTTAATTGAAAATAAAACAAATATAGGAGGTGATACTATGAACCAAACAATCGTATTCGATCAAGTAGGTTTTAGCGAACTCAAAAGCGAAGAGCTAATGAATACACAGGGCGGAAGCTTCCTTGTGAATTTGATTAAAGCCACAGTTATTGATTCTGTGGTTAAAGCCACTACAGGTAAAAGCTGCTCTGAACTTCTAAGTAGCGTAGTAGCTTACATGTGGAATAACACAGCTACTATTGATCAACAATATTATGACACTTTCCACAGAGGTTAATGTATCTTAGATGAATCAGTTCTGGTGCTCCTCACTAAAATGACTACAAGGAGGTTGGCAATCCCCTCCCCGCAAAGAAATAGGGGAGTTTACGCCAAAATATGCATGAAAACTGTAAAAAAGCTTTTTACGTTTGTTACTCAAGGTAGCTTCCTAATTATTTTCGCTACGTATCAAATCGCTATGTCAATTCTTCGACTATTTCCAGAAGGAAATTCTTACCGATTCCCGCTACTAGTGGCAGGAGCACTCCTGTGCACAGTGTTGGATTATAGAGCCAGGAAAAATAGAAACTCAAAACCAAACATCATGCCACAGAAGATTACATCTCAGAGAGGCAACCTTCGTCTCATTCAAGTACGCTGGGTATTACTGTGCATACCCTTAACGAATCTTTT
Organism: Limnochordia bacterium; assembly: GCA_007116145.1. Taxonomy (GTDB): domain Bacteria; phylum Bacillota; class Limnochordia; order Darwinibacteriales; family DTU012; genus CSBR16-88. Next base: position 2,391 of record SKJB01000086.1, read on the forward strand.
TGGAACTTCTGTAAGAGATCTAGCCGTTCTTATCTTCGGTTTGCCTGCTTCAAGTCCAATTATTAGCATCGTGCATCGGACTTCAACAGCTATCTTCGTGTTCTCAGTAATCTTTCTTGTACTATCCAAGTTCAATATACAATTACATGAGCTAGTAGGCAAAGTGCCTGCGCCTTCTAGTACATGGTTGTGGCCACTCATTAGTGTTCCAATGTTTATAGTGTCCCTGATCGCTCAACCTCTATATCAATCAATAATATCATCAATATCTCCCTGGTTTTCGAACTATATCAACTCTCAACCCTACTCACCATCTGTATATACTCTAGCAAATACCAACCACACATTGCTTGTAAACATAATCATGGGGCTTTTTTTGATACTCATTACACCAGCCTATGAGGAATTGTTATTTCGCGGAATAATCTTCAATCGTTGGATCGTAAAATGGGGCGCCCCAAAAGCCGTTATTGGTTCTTCGCTGTTATTTGCAGCACTACACTATCACAACCTCTTATCTGCTCTGGTGTTTTCTCTAGTTATATCTCTACTCTATCTAAAAACCCAGTCTCTATACATCCCTATTCTTTGTCATAGTTTGCATAACGCATTGGTCTTTGCATTAATCCTAACGAATACTTTTGAATGAGCTTAAAGCTACTTCCGCCCCAGCTTCAACAAAGCAGAAAAAGAGAGAAAGAGCTCCGATTAGTTGTCCGGCTCTTTCTCTCACCCAACCTTACCACAGGTTAAATTCCCGAGGCAGGTATACTACTATGATAAGAGTTTTTGAGCCTTTGTGCAAGAGTAGATTCAGTAAATTTTCTGCTAACGATCTATTTACTCGTTTCATGACCATATTCAAACCACATGAACAACCATGCC
>SKJB01000153.1 GCA_007116145.1 Limnochordia bacterium
ATGAATGAAAAAGAATGGCAACAGGTGAATCAATTGGTTGATATAAGTACCCAAAGTCATCCGCCGCTGGCTGTAGTCTGGGTAAATAAGGCCTTAGATAAGCCCCAAGTGGACATGATCCATCACTTGAGGGAGAAAGGTTTTGTTATAAGTTTAGTGCAACCTGTGAGTTGTACAGCTTCTCTGTATGACTTATCAAAGGATTACCTAGTTGTCGATCATGGTGATTCGCCGTTGGGTGAACTAACTCTAGTGCTAGGATTTGTGCACTCATTAGTTGGGAATTATGGTTTGAGTACGGGATCACTAGGTCTATTACCTGCGCTAGATTGGGAGAATGATATCCTATGATTATTGTTGCTTTAGTTCCTGCCTTCAATGAAGCAAAACGAATTGCGGCGACAGTTAGTGCTATTTCCAAAATCCAAGGGGTAAATACAATTGTGGTAATTGATGATGGTTCGGTCGACTCCACTAGTGATATCGCGATGAATGCAGGTGCAACAGTGATACGGATGCCGACAAATTGTGGGAAAGGACAAGCTCTAAATGCAGCGTGGAAGCTTTATCAGGCTGATATTTATCTAGTGCTGGATGCAGATTTGCAAGAGAGCGCTTCTCGTGCTGCAGATTTACTACAACCCTTGCTCCATCATGAAGCCGATATGGTAATAGCCCATTTTGCAGCGTCCCAGGTACGTCGAAAAGGTGAGAAAATGGGTTTTGGAGTTGCTAAAAATTTGGCCCGGTGGGGTATCTTTCGTTTAACGGGCTATGTGGCTCATAGCCCATTATCGGGTCAACGAGCATTGCGGGCAGAGGTGCTTGGGAGCTGTGGTGGGTTTGCTGAAGGATTTGGTGTCGAGGTAGACTTAACCATTGAAGCAGTGAGAAATGGCTTTAGAATTGTCGAAGTGGATCTACCCATGACACATAGAGCGACTGGTTGGAGTATAGCTGGGTTTGGGCATCGCGGCAAGCAACTATTAGAGGTAACGAAAGTATTGTGGCAAGCTTGGAGGAGAAAACAAAGATGATTTGGTTCCTGACACTACTTAGTTTTCTGTTTACATTACTACTTATTCCGCTTGTTGCAGACATGGTTAGTACCCGTTTGCTTAGAGCAAACTACGCAAATGAACAGATTCCTGTTGGTCTCGGAGTTGTCTTTATCCTCGCAGTAGTTCCATTGGTACTCTTGGCTGTATTGTTGACGGAGATAACGTTACTAGAAGGAATGATATGGGTTAGCACGATCAGTTCCTTTGGGTTGATCGGCTTTATTGATGATACTCTAGGGAGCCGAGAAGCACGCGGGTTTACAGGTCACTTTCGCGCTCTCTGGCATGGACAATTAACGACGGGGGCTCTAAAGGCACTATTTGGTGGGGTAATTGCTCTACTCGTTGCCTTTTTTACTAGTGATCATGGCTTCGTTATCATCCTAAATACGTTTCTAATTGCACTTTTCGCAAACGTACTTAACTTACTGGATGTACGCCCTGGTCGAGCTGGTAAGTTCTATTTGCTGTTGACAATTCCTCTGATAATCAGCGGGTTCGCGCAGCTCCCATCTCTGTTGATTACAGCGAGTCTGATCGCCTATCTACCATGGGATTTATCGGCAAGAGTGATGATGGGTGATGTTGGTGCGAATATACTTGGAGCAATTTTCGGTTTGTCAGTTATCGGACTGCCGATTAGCGGGCGATTGTTGATCTTACTCCTACTTATAGGATTACACGTGTATGCAGAACGGTTTTCACTCTCGCGCGCCATTGACGATAATACCTGGCTGCACTCACTTGATCTGTGGGGACGAAAAAAAGTATAATATACCATTAAGGCAGGGAATCCATGGGTACTTGTAGAATAATGACTAACTCCTTATTTTAAATAGATTGGGGGGTGCTTTATTTGGAGTATCAGCCGGATTTTTTTGGACCCGATGGACCTTTATCACACCTTGCGGGCTATGAATATCGAAGCCAACAGCAGAAAATGGCTAATATGATCAGTGAAGTGCTACACGTAGGTCATATAGGATTAATCGAAGCTGGTACTGGTACAGGGAAATCGCTAGCATATTTATACCCAGCTATTTGTTATGCTATCCAAAATAAAACAAAAGTAGTGATCTCGACCAATACAATAAACCTCCAGGAACAGCTATTCACAAAAGATATTCCGATTTTAGATAGGCTTGGAATTCCAGTTAGAGTGGTTGTGGTTAAGGGTTGGTCTAATTATCCGTGTTGGTTACGATGTCATGAAGCGCAGTATAGTATGTCAGAAACCGATCAAGCATGGTTGGTCGCTCTTATGACTTCATTAGAGTCAGGGAAGACCGTTACACATGGAGATTTTTCCACTGTTCCCGATCAAATATGGGATGAGATTCAAGCTGAGTCCGATCTTTGTCAGCGGGCACGCTGTGAATTTTTTAATGAGTGTTCAGTTTTTAAAAATCGAAGAGAAGCAGAAAAAGCAGAAATTCTTATTGTTAATCATCACCTTTTACTAGCAGATATTTCTGTTCGCCAAGAAAAAGGCTGGGGAGAGACAGCTGTATTACCAGCCTACAGCCATGTTATTTTTGATGAGGCTCACCATATCCAAGAAGTCGCCACCGAATATTTTGGCTGCCAATTATCCTTGACACGTATTCGCCGCTTGCTTGCTCAGTTTTATCGACAACGCAGCCATAATAATCGTGGGATTCTCTTAGCCATGCGCGAACGGATAGAGGCGTTGGCAATAAATGGGGAGCAAAGTCTAATCGCTCTAATCGATTGGGAACTCCTCCCACAAGTTCGTCGGATTGAAGATTTAGCTGTACGTTTTTTTTCTGTGTTAGAGGAATACCGTCATAATAACGTTGGAGATGAAATAGCCTTACGAATTCATTATAGACGTAGTATAGAAGACACCGTAGTGCTACAAGCCTATGATCTGTTGCATAGTGCGTGGTTACTATTAGAACAGCAATTACGGAAATCAATGAGTATGCTCGAGGAGTTAGAAGAGGAGTTAGGCGATTATATCGGTCCGGCTGTCGGGTTACGCCCGTATTATGAAAGAGTTATTACCATACGGACAGATTTGGAATTTTTGATGGATGTGGCAGATCCTAAGCATGTCTATTGGTTAGGGTTATTGCCAAAAAAGCGCGGAGTGGTCCTTCAAAGTGCTCCAATTGATGTGGGACCTGTTTTACGCGATCATTTGTTAATGCAATTAAAAAGTGGGATTTTTACAAGTGCCACCCTAACAGTGAATCATCAATTTGATTATTATGAACAGAATATTGGGTTAGATAGTAGTGAGCGATGGCAGGTGGCTAAGGAGGTTTTTGCTTCTCCTTTTGGGTATCAAGACCAAGTTTGTCTGGGGATCCCTGTAGATTTTCCTAATCCCGACTCTAACGATTTTGTTCCCACTATTGTCAGTCGGTTGCGTGAGCTATTGCCGATTACTCAAGGAAAAGCTTTCGTGTTATTTACTTCCTATATAATGCTAAATCAAGTTGTGGAAGAATTACGTAAGTCCAAGTTAGACTGTGAATTTCCCTTCTTTGTTCAAGGGGAATCGTCTCGGCATTTAATGATTGAGGGTTTTAGAAATAGTTCACACTCCGTACTGTTTGGCACCGATAGTTTTTGGGAAGGTGTGGATGTTGTTGGTGAAGCTCTGTCTGTTGTTATTATTACAAAGCTACCTTTTCGTGTCCCCACGGACCCAGTAATTGCAGCAAGAGCGGAGAAGATTGAATTTGAAGGTGGGAATGCATTTACGGAGTACTTTTTACCGCAAGCAATTATCAAATTCCGCCAAGGGTGCGGACGATTAATCCGTAGTAAAACAGATCGTGGCGTACTACTCGTTTTGGATCGACGCATAGTGCATAAACAATATGGAACCACCTTTATACGATCGCTCCCTAAATGTATTGTATATAAAGAAAATTGGGATCTAATTAAACAGGAGGTTAACACATGGCTTTTATCATCGGCGCATTAATTTTATTACTAGCATTTTCTATTCCAGGGCGGGTTATTGAACAGTCTTACACTGTGCGCTCAGGCGATACGCTTTATGTAATCGCCAGACAACACGGTCTTAGTTGGCAATACTTAGCCGAGTATAATAATATTAGCGATCCCACGCAGTTGTGGGTAGGGACGAAGTTAAGCATTCCAAGTCAACAATCGATTATTGTACATACACCTGAGGAGCAACTATTGTTAGCCCGTTTAATCCATGCCGAAGCTCGCGGTGAATCCTTAGAAGGGCAGATTGCCGTGGGAGCGGTCGTAATTAATCGTGTTAAAAGTCCTCTGTTTCCCAATACAATTAAAGAGGTGGTGCATCAGCCACGACAATTTAGCCCAATCGAGCAGAATTCTCTTCCTCAAACACCTGTAAGTAGCGCAGTCGAAGCAGCCAGCAGAGCGTTAGCTGGTGAAGATCCAAGTGGCGGTGCAATCTTTTTTTATAATCCCCGCACCGCCCGTTTTCAGGAATACTGGGACACACGGCCAGTGATCAAAATAATAGGCAATCATAACTTTGCAATTTAGGCAAATACTTGTTATTTGCCTTTCTTTGTGTGAATATGAATACACGAGGAGGAGATCAATATGCGTGTATTTGTGTTTAAAATAAGTGTAACGAAAGTGTTAGGGTTGCTTATTGCGGTATTGGTAACAACTAGTTTTGTGCAAGAGGTAGTGTCTCCGGTATTTCGTCAAGCTGTTTCTGTGACAACAACTCGATTAATTCCGATTTATCGAGTAGAAACAGGGACTAAACAGATTGCAATTTCTTTAGATGCCACATGGGGTACAGATTTGACGGATGAGATCTTGAGTATCTTGAGAGAACATAATCTAAAGACAACTTTTTTTCTAGCTGGATATTGGGTCGATAAGCATCCCCAGTATGTGATCAAAATTGCTGAAGAAGGTCATGAAATCGGTAATCATAGTTACTCCCATCCCCATATGAATTCGTTAACATTTGACGGAGTAGTGCGGGAGTTAGAAAAGAATCATGCCATGATTAAAGAGTTGACAGGACAAGATTCTTTTCTATTTCGCCCCCCTTTTGGAGAGTACAATAATACAGTCATAAAAGGGGCTGACTCCATTGGCTATTATACAATCCAGTGGTCTATTGATTCCTTAGATTGGAAAAATACCACAAGTGACGAAGTCTACCAACGGGTGATGAGTAAGGTAGGGCCTGGTGATATCGTATTGTTTCATAATGCAGCAAAAGCAACTCCAGATGCACTACGCCGTTTAATACCGGATTTGAAAGCAAAAGGTTATGAAATCGTTCCGATTTCGCGCTTGATTATTCGAGAAAACTACTATATTGATCATGATGGCACCCAGCGAATACGCAAAGGAAGTGAATCATGATGAATAGACCTAATCATTGGTTCTCGATTATCATAACTAGACGAACTCTCATAAGTGGGAGCATCGTCTTAGTTTTAGTGATCGCAGGGTTTGTCTTTTCCGCTACTTATGGTCTTGTAGAACGCAGTTTATCTGGAGTGAAACCCGGAGTGACCTTAGAAGGTCATCAAGTTAGTGGTTTACTCGAGGCCGAACTCTATGATGCAGTCGCTAGTATTGCCGAAACGTTTCTTGTGGAAGCAAGGAATGCAACGTATGATTGGCAAAGCCATCAAGTTTACCCAGAACAAGTCGGGCAAGTTATCGATGTACCCACTACCGTGCAAAACGTTTTAAAAGCGTCTAAGGGAGAAGCTTTGAGTTTGGTGGTCATTGATGTCATCCCTTCGATTACACAAGCCCATTTTACCCCGTATTATCAAGGAGCTAGTACGGATCCAAAGGTGAGCCTGATGATAAATGTCGACTGGGGCAATGAATTTATCCCAGGGATGTTAGCGACATTTGCTCAATATGGTGTGACCACCACTTGGTTTCCCACGGGTAATTGGGTAAGCAAATCTCCAAGCCTCGCTAAACAGATCGCTGACGCAGGTCATGAATTGGGGAATCACGGAGGATGGCATGGCATGCCGAGCAAAATGAGTGCAGACCAGGTTCGTAAATTAATAGTAGACGGGGAAGATGCAATTGTCTCTAGTACAGGACAAAAGCCTAGACTTTTTGCACCGCCCGCAGGAGACATGAATACACAAACTCTAGCAATTGCCGGTGAGCTCGGTTACAAGACCGTTTTGTGGACATTAGATACCATTGATTGGCAGCGCCCCGCTGCTACAGTAATTATCGATCGCGTAGTTGGGCGAATTAAAAACGGAGCTTTGATTCTCATGCATCCGACAAAACCTACAGCCGAAGCTCTGCCACATATTATTGAACAGTTGCAAGCCAAAGGTTACTCAATCGTAACCGTATCAGAAGTGCTAGGGGATTGATTATGTATGTTGCTTCCGTTCACCACTCACTCCACATCCTGTTACGTTCGTTTCTATGTCTTGGCTTCCACCTCCTGGTTTCAGCCAAGACAAGATTCACTGCAGCAACATACATATCCTGACCGAGTCTTTATGTTGATATGAGCCAGGAGGGCTGATATCAACATATGACAGTGAACGAAGCAGGAAGCAGGAAGCACAGTGAGCGATGAGGGAGGGAATTGTTATCCAGATTAGCGTGATTTAATTAATGGTGTCATCAATCACTCTCCAAATACCGGGATCTTCTTGCCCAAGACGCCACAAAGCGACTCCGCCTAAATCATATTTGTTGACTAAATCTAGTTTGTATTTTATGCTATAACGGTTCTCAAACCATACTTGGCGATCGTTTCCATGGTGGAAAAAGGGTACTTTATGTGTACTATGCCAGCGCACACTAACACCTTGTTTGGCAGCTAATTCCATTGTTTGCGGATACGTCATACTAGTAGCTGGTCCACTCTGAGGCCAATCGTATCCATAATTTGGAATGCCAAGAACAATTTTATTAGCAGGGGCTTGGCTAACAGCATATTGAATCACTTGTTCCACCCACTCCACAGAGGCAACTGGTCCTGGGCTCCCATTGCGCCAATGCTGATCATAAGCCATGAGTATTAGTTGATCCGCATGTTGACTGAGTGCTCTGTAATCAAAGGCGCCCGAGAAGTTGCTTGTGGGATTATCTGTTGTTTTTGCTGGTACAGCCATTGTTACCGTAAAATTATCTGCACGAAGTCTTTCTGCTAATCTGGCAACAAAGCTAGTTAATGCTTCTCTGTCTTTTGCCGGTACATTTTCAAAATCGAGATTAATTCCACTCATTCCCCACTCGCCTAAGGTCTGATGAATATTGTCAATAGCACGATTTTGAGCATAAGGGTTATTTAAGAACGAACTCACGATTTGTGCGTCAAAACTTCCGTTGAAGAAATTATGAACGAGAGCGAGGCTCTCTAGTTGCTGATGTCCCGCAAATTGAAGAACTTCGGCTAGGTTTTGTGCATTAAAATCGTTCGTTAAACCACCATAACTATCAATTCCCCAACTCCACGGAACGACGCTTGTTATGGAACTGCTGTTTTGGATCAGACTATTATATGATTGACGACCTAGCATATAATATCCAATTATAGTTTTGCCTTTAACGTTATCTAATCGAGGTGAAAATGGTATAATATTTACTAAATATCCAGCGATCCATCCAGTTTGTCCATTGCTTAGACGCACCTCATACCATCCATTATCGGTACTTAGAATGGTGACAGTTTCTGCATTTGTGATACTGGTTATAGCGGAATATTCTGTGCTAGGACCAGAACGCACAGTTACTCGATCGCTGAGGATTTCTCCTGATTGACCTGCTACAGATGGTAAATCACTAGATGATACTGGGTTAGGTGTCAATGATTTTTTTTGGGATATCTCACTAGTGGTATTGCCTCCAAGCATGCTTGTAATATAAAAAATTATAGTTATTACGCTTATTAGGACATTTTGAGACATGGTGAGCCTCCTCCCTTAGGTACAATGGTTAGCTGGACACACACTATAATATCATACTTTTTCATTTTGTGGTAATGAAAAAAAGCGTTGATTATCGGTAATTTCGCTACTTTTTGGAATAAATGTTTACATAATTCGCGGGAGATCGTATAATAGATAAGCAAACTATTGCGTACATTATTTATTTCGTTAAGGGAGGATTTTATGTATCAGAGAACAGTCATACCAAATGGAACTCGCGTTTTAACAGAATATATTCCTCATGTTCGTTCGGTTACACTTGGAGTATGGTTTGAGACTGGTAGTCGCGATGAAAACCAAGACCAATTAGGTTATGCCCATCTCTTAGAGCATATGACATTTAAGGGTAGTGAGCGCTACGGTCAACGCGATATTGCAGAACAGATGGATGCTTGTGGTGGGCAACTAAACGCGTTTACCGGTAAGGAGTATACTTGCTATTATGCGAGAGTTCTAGACGAAAATTTGCCTTTAGCTGTTGATATTTTACAAGAAATACTGATGTTTCCTCTCCTTGCCACAGATGAACTTGACAAAGAACGTGGAGTGATCTTAGAAGAAATCAAAATGTATGAAGATACCCCAGATGATCAAGTTCATGATTATCTATGCGAATTGTTGTGGCCTGATCATCCTTTAGGTAGAAATATTCTCGGTACGCGTGAGAGCATCCTTAAAGTCAAACGATCGGAATTAGTTTCATTTATGCAGCAATATTATACCTCAGATCGCATGATTATTGCAGCTGCAGGTAATGTTGATCATGATCAATTAGTGAAGTTAGCAGAGCAATTTAGCGGGCTAGTCAGGCCCTCTGTAACGAATACAACAAAACGCCCGATTACCAATGTTGGGCAGCGGTTCAATAAGTTCAAGGAAATTGAACAGACACATTTATGTTTAGGCGGTCCAGCTATTTGTCGCGTAGATGCGCGCAAGTATGTACTTCATCTTTTAGATACCATTACTGGTGGTGGTATGAGTTCTCGGCTATTTCAGGAGTTGCGAGAAAACCGGGGATTAGTCTACTCAACATATTCGTATCATTCTTCGTATCGCGATACCGGTAATTTTGGTGTCTATGCTGGTTGTAGCCATGAACAGGTAAATCAGGTGATCGATGTGATGCAAGAACAGTTAACGGCACTAGGGACGCAACAAATTGCCCAAGATGAGTTAGTGCGAGCTAAGGGTCAGCTAAAAGGAAGTTTAGTTTTGTCACTCGAGAGCACCACGAACCTGATGACCAAATTAGCAAAGAGCGAAATGAATTACGGAAGAATTTTTCCTACTGATGAGATTCTGGCAGCTATCGATAGTGTAAGTATTTTACAAATTAGAGATTTAGCGCAAGAATTGTATAACCCCGCTAAGTGGAGTATTGCTTGTGTAGGTCAAGCAAATGAACCGTTTTATCAATCGTCTTTATCTGAGGGTCGATTAACTTAGGGTTTACTTATTTCGTGATTTGTGGTAATGTGTAATTGACTCCGTGCCCAAGGGAAATAGTCAAAGGGAGGGTAACCTTTGACTATTCGCGGAGTCTTTTTGTCGTTTATCTTGTTGCTTATTTATCCAGCGGTGGCATATTCACATGGTATAGCTGTTCGTAGTGATGGAAACATAGAGTGGCCAAATTCGCATGGCCAAGTTGCAACAGAGCTACAGATGACTTGCCAATTGACAGAAAATCACGAATTTAGCGGTCGATTAACTTGGTTAGCGTCTTCTTCTGAGTCTACCATTCATACCACATGGGACTATTGGAGATTTTCCTATGGTAAGGAAAACAATCAATGGAGCATTAATTATCGTCACCCGCACTATACGTCAAAGGACGCGTTTCGTATACTACATCAAAGTAAGTATAGTGCAGACGGGCTTTCGTATATCTACCAGAGAAACAGTAGTGCTATTGTGTTTATTGAAGGCGTACTAGACGAGAACAAGATGCCGACAGATGCTCTATTTATCCAACATTCAGGTAAGCATTCTCGAGGCGGATGGTTAGTTTCTTTAATGGGTTATGATTCAGGGATGCAGTGGATGCCAATTGCTCCGAGCGATCTGTGGGATTTCCAACGTAGCTCTGGTCAGATCGCAGTGGTTGACAGGAATTGGTTAGTTGGTGAACATAAAGTATCTGTGGCTGGGGCTACGTTAGTACGTAACCACCATAGTAGGGGCTTGGTTACGACCGCAAGTGAGCAGGCATTTCTGGTCAATGTAGACGTAAAAACTAAGGATTTTACACTACAACCGTCTTTTCGCTATATTGGTCCCGAGTTTGTGTGGCCTTATGTACATACGAGCGCTTATCGTCGAGATCGATTTGGGTTAAGCTTTTTGGCGGATTGGGATCCAAGTGCCTTCCGAGTTCGTCTACGAAACGAAGATCTATGGGGAATTTCGCAACAGCGTTGGTTCAGAAAAACTGAAGTGCGAATGGACTATCCGGGGCCACGAGGTAGTTTATTTGTGATAGCCCACTTTCGCCCTAATCAACGCTTGGTTATTGGGCAACAAATTGGCGCAATTTCCCTAGAATGGCGGATGGATCCACCCCAGATCTTATTTGATTGGAGTAGTGGTGCTCACCGGCTTCGTATAAATTGTGTGGTGGCATATCGTTATCGGATGGAATATCGATATACAGGTGGGTACGATCTACGGGCAGTATATAAGATTGAACCTGAAACTAGTCGGAGCCATATCTACGCTACGGTAAAATTTGGGAATGAAAATCGTTTTATGGAAATAAGTTATGGTGAAAGCGATCGGGGGCAGCTCGGAGCGAAGTTTGATGTGGATCCAAGTCTACGCCTGGCTTGGGGATGGGGATGGTGAATGATGCGGTACTCAGACTTAGCGGGAAAAGAGATAGTCTGTGTCGACGAAGGGATTCGGTTAGGAGTGATTAATAATACAGATTTAATTGTCAACACCGAAACTGGCGAAATTGATTCGATTATTATTCCCTATGGTAAAGGTTATTTTAAAAATAAGGTGGTTGTGGTTCCTTGGAAAGGAATAAAAAAAATAGGGAGAGATCTAATTATCGTTGACCTTAGTACGGCTGAAGATTACAGAGACATCGTGCGGAGATTAGATTTAGAATAATATTTGCCCCTTTTTGGGTAGAATACAGATGTATCTAGATAAAAAGGGGGATTCTTACTGTGTCAACAGTGATAGGTGTATTCACAGAGACTAGGGCTGCTGAAAGAGCAGTGAAAGCATTACGTGAAAAAGGTTTTGATGAAAGCGAGATTTCTATTGTAGCTCGCGATGAAGGAAAGACTGTTAAGCGAGATATGGAAGTTGGTGGCGAACTAGGTGGAGCTGAGAATATCGCTGATGGAACAGCTTGGGGTGGAGCCTTAGGTGGTGTTGCTGGTCTGTTAGCAGGAGTTGGAGCACTAGCGATTCCAGGAATAGGTCCAATTGTGGCTGCAGGTCCATTGGCTGGAGCGCTCTCTGGGGCTGTCACCGGTGGTGTCGCTGGTGGTTTGATTGATTTAGGCATACCTGAGGAACGTGGTCGTAAGTATGAACAGGATCTGAAAAGTGGTGGTATACTAGCCGTAATTGAAACAAGCAATGACAAGAGTGATGATGCTAGCGAGATATTGCGAAATAATGGTGCTAAAGATGTGGAAACTCACGGTGGCGAAAATCGCTAGAATCGATTAATTGTGGAGGGGTCGCAAATGCGCCCCCTTTTATTTTTTTAAAAAAGGAGTTTAACTATCAGATCAAGAATAGAAAAATATTTAACCCAGAAATGAGGGATACACTATGATACGATTAATAGTAAGTGGTGCTGCGGGCAAAATGGGACGTGAGGTCATTAAAGCTATAGCACAGCAAGAAGATATGCAAGTGGTAGCTGGAGTAGATCCAACGTTGGATGTGATTGACCAGATAAAGGTTTATACAGATCTTGCGCAAGCGATCCGAGAGACGAAGCCTCATGTGGTAATAGATTTCACCCATCCAGGCGTGGTGAAACAAAATATTGAAGTTTGTTTAGCGCACAATATCCGGATGGTGGTGGGGACCACGGGTTTAGCTGCACAAGAGCTTGAAGAGTTGCAAATGCGAGTAAAGGATCGAGATTGGGCAGCATTAATCGTGCCGAATTTTGCCATTGGAGCTGTTTTAATGATGCGGTTTGCAGCTGAAGCTGCGCAATTTTTTCCGAATATGGAAATTATCGAATACCATCATGAGCAGAAGAAGGATGCGCCTTCAGGTACCGCGATCAAGACAGCCGAGATGATTAGCCAAGTTCTAAAGAATTCACCAGATCAGCAAGATAATGATTCGTATGAAAAAATTATGGGGTCGCGAGGAGGTCAATTAGGCAACGTGCAAATACATAGTGTGCGCCTTCCGGGTTACGTAGCCCATCAGGAAGTGATTTGCGGTCTGTCTGGTCAAAGTCTAACCATACGTCATGATTCAACTGATCGCGTCTGCTTTATGCCCGGAGTGGTTTTAGCAGTAGAAAAAATACATAGTCTCCGTGGAGTTATTTATGGTTTAGAGAACATTTTGTAGTAACCAGCCTCCTTTTTTAGACATATAGTATTCCGAGTGCATCGGGGAGGAGGTACTATATGTGGTCCAAAAATTAGTCGGTGTATCAATAACAATGTTAGGTGGGGACTTACGCGAGCTAGAGCTTGCTAAAACACTACTACGATATGAAGCAGACTTGCGATTAGTAGGGTTTCCCTTAGATCCAGCCATTGAAGAGGCTAAGCATTATTCGGATCCAAAAGCTGCTGTTAAGGATGCTAAGATTATTTTGGCTCCTATGAGTAATACAGACATGGAAGGGCACATCGTTAATCGATTAGATGATCGAGAATCCATTGATCTAGCGGAAGTTATGCTCTCATTACCCCTAAACACCCCTATCTTAATCGGTGTCGCAAAACCGATCATTAAGCAACTTGCTGAGCAATACCGTCTTAGACTAATCGAAACGGCAGAAATTGACGAAATAGCGATTTTAAATTCTATTCCGACAGCCGAGGGAGCGATTCATTTAGCCATGCAGGAATTGCCTATTACGCTTCATGGATCTCGCTGTTTAGTTGTGGGGTTTGGCCGGTGTGGAATCACCTTAGCCCGCGCCCTGTTAGGCTTAGGGGCTCAAGTCACTGTTGCTGCTCGTAGTAAAGCACAATTAGCGCGTGCAATCGAAATGGGATTACAGATTTTACCAATGGAGAGTCTTTGCACACATTTGGAAACTGATGTTATCTTTAATACGATACCAGCAGTTGTATTAACGAGACCGTATCTGAAGCAATTAAAGCCTTCAACACTGATTATTGACTTAGCGGCTGCACCTGGCGGTGTTGATTTTGATGCAGCGAAAGAGTATGGAATTAAGGCGATCCTAGCACTATCGTTACCAGGAAAAGTTGCGCCTGTAACTGCTGGAAAGATCCTTTCGCAATGTATTCCCCGACTACTCCAAGACCTGTTAGGAGGGGGAGATAATGCAGCTTCAAGGTAAGCGTGTCGGTTTTGCATTAACGGGAAGTCACTGTACCTATGAGGAAATCTGGCCCCAGATACAGAAACTTGTCGAATTAGGGGTTGAAGTTTATCCCATTGCGTCGTATACTGTGGCTAACACAGATACGCGTTTTGGTTATGGCGGGGATATTGTTGCAAAATTTCAAAAATTAACTGGCAAGCAAGTAATTATCGACATTGTAGATGCGGAGCCGATTGGTCCGAAGAAACCCTTTGATGTAATGATAATTGCACCATGTACAGGTAATACGGTAGCAAAGCTCGCTAATGCGCTGACTGATACAGGCGTGCTAATGGCCGCAAAGGCGCATCTGCGGAACCTAAAGCCATTAGTGCTTGCTATTTCTACAAATGATGGGTTGAGTATGAATGGGAAGAATATCGGCGTATTAATGAATACCCGCAATGTTTATTTTGTGCCCTTAGGTCAGGATAATCCAGTGCAAAAACCAAATTCGTTGGTGGCGGATATGTCGTTGATTGTACCTACGTTAGAATTAGCTTTGGATAATAAACAGATTCAACCAGTAATGATAGAACGCACAATGCGAGCGGTTAAATAAGAGGAGGATATCGCTAGTGAGAACGGTAAATGTAGCAATTTTAGGAGCAACGGGAGTAGTAGGGCAGGAGTTGGCGCAGCTTTTGGGAGAGCGCCAATTCCCTTTGGGTAATTTGAAATTATTAGCATCACCGCGGTCAGCGGGAAAAAAAATTACCGTTAGTGGGCAAGAATATGTGATAGAGGCAGTTTCTGCCGAGAGTTTCCAAGATATTGATATTGCTTTTTTTAGTGCAGGAGGGGATGTTAGCAAACAGTGGGCGCCGATAGCAGTTGCAGCTGGTGCAGTTGTAATCGATAATACGAGTGCGTTTAGAATGGATCCCGCTGTACCCTTAGTTGTCCCCGAGGTGAACAAAGAAGCAGCATTAACTCATCGGGGTATTATTGCAAACCCCAACTGTTCAACAATTATTATGGTGGTCGCACTCAAACCCATTTACGATGCAGTTGGAATCAGGCGCATAATTGTTTCTACTTATCAGGCTGTTTCAGGGGCTGGTTATCAAGCCATGGAAGAACTTGACGCTCAAGTTTCCGCCTATACTGCGCAAGAAGAGCAAACGGCCACGTTATTACCTGTCGCTAGTTGTGAGAAGCATTATCCGATTCTATTTAATGCTATTCCACAGATCGACATATTCGATGAAGGTGATTACACAAAAGAAGAATGGAAGATGATTAATGAAACACAAAAAATATTCGGGGATACTACGTTGCGGATTACCGCTACCACCGTTCGTCTGCCAATAATGCGATCTCATTGTGAATCCATTAATGTCGAAACAAAACATAAGATGACGGCAGACCACTGTCGGCAGTTACTGACTGAAGCTTCGGGTATCGAAGTCGTCGATGACGTCCAGTCACAAGAGTATCCAATGCCAATTTATACGTCGGGTCAGGATCCTGTCTGGGTTGGTCGCATTCGTGAGGATCGATCCATAGATTGTGGTTTAAATCTATGGGTGGTAGGAGATCAAATACGTAAAGGAGCCGCATTAAATGCGATTCAAATCGCTGAGTACCTTGTCCCTAATTTGAGGTGAGGCCGTGAAAATTCTTGTCCAGAAATTTGGGGGTAGTTCACTAAAAACTAGTGAGCTGAGGAAGGAAGTTACCCATCATATTTTACGTGCTAAAGAAAATGGCTATGTACCTGTTGTTGTGGTGTCAGCGATTGGACGCGAAGGCGATCCCTACGCAACAGATACACTCATCAATTTAATAAAAGATGTCAATAAAAATTCGTGCTCACGCAACATGGATTTGTTACTTTCGTGTGGAGAAATCATTTCCGCTGTTGTTTTAGCTGAGACACTTAATGCTGTTGGACATTCAGCTCTTGCCGTAACGGGTTGGCAATGTGGAATTCTTACTGATGCTCAATATCGCAATGCCCATCTACTAAGTATTAATGTAAACAAGATAATCAGTATTTTAGATAAAGGAGTAGTTCCAGTCATTACTGGGTTCCAAGGTGTTACCGTTAATGGAGAAATTACCACCCTAGGTCGGGGTGGAAGCGATACAACAGCTGTGGCTTTAGGTGCTGTACTGCATAGTGAATGGGTAGAAATCTATACGGATGTGGATGGGGTAAAGACTGCTGATCCGCGCTTGATTCCTGATGCACCAACCATGTCTAGTCTCACCTATCGCGAAGTGATCGAACTAGCTCATTTAGGTGCCAAAGTCATTCATCCGCGTGCCGTTGAAATTGCCATGGAAGAAGGTGTTTTGCTTAAAATCCTACCGACTGCTTCGGCTGGAAAAGGTACAGTAATTGGTAGTGGTATCAGCGGCAATCAAGGAGGAGAACGGATAGGAGATCGAGTGGTAACAGGAATTGCACACCTAGGCAGGAGAGCGCATGTCCGGATTTCAGGAGTTGATGATTTTAATAAGTCGCGGTTAGCGTTAAACATTTTTGATATGTTAGCCAATCGTGATGTTAGTGTTGATCTAATTTATCTTAGTCCAAAGTTAATTGCGTTTATTATCGATGATGAAATGTGTGATACGGTGAAGGAGGTTTTATGTGATCTCGGGTTGAATACTAGTGTAGAGACTGGATTTGCCAAAGTATCAGTGGTTGGAGCAGGGATGCATGGTGTACCTGGAGTCATGGCTCGTGTTGTCAGATGTTTAGAAGAATCTCAAGTTCCCATTCATCAAACAACGGATTCTCATGCTAATATTTCATGTTTAATTCGAGAAAAAGAATTAACTGAAGCAGTGAGAGCACTCTATCAGGAATTTGGGTTGAATAAAGAGGAGGTTTTTTAGAATGAAAGCGGGTCAAGTATTAACTGCAATGGTAACGCCGATGAAGCAAGATGGTAGTGTAAATTATGAGCAAGCTGCATATTTAGCCAACTGGTTAGCAAACAATGGATCCGATGGAGTGGTTGTTAGTGGTACAACAGGTGAGTCGCCAACACTCAATCATGCTGAGAAGGCTCAGTTGTTTAAAGAGGTTGTTAATTGTGTAGGAGGGAGTATCGAAGTTCTCGCAGGAACAGGGTCCTATGATACTGCGGAGAGTTTAAGTCTGACCAAGGATGCTGAAAAAGCAGGTGTGGATGGAATTATGCTCGTCACACCATACTATAATAAACCGACTCAAGAAGGGCTGTATCAACACTTCAGTACCATTGCTGCGAGTTGTTCTTTACCAGTAATGATTTATAATGTTCCGAGTCGCACAGTTACAAATCTTCTGCCCGAAACTGTCGTTCGTTTGGCAGAGATTCAGAACATTGTTGCCATTAAAGAGGCTAGTGGTAATTTGGAGCAAGTAAGCTATCTGCGTTCTCTTACCCCAGAAGACTTTTTGATTTATTCAGGCGATGATATGTTAACACTACCCATTTTAGCTGTAGGTGGCTGTGGCGTTGTGAGTGTAGCGTCACATTTAGTCGGTCGTCGGATTAAAGAGATGGTTGATGCTTTCTACAATGCGTCAATCAAAGAGGCCACAAAGATTCATCTTGAATTGCTACGCATGTATAAAACGCTCTTTATATCCACTAGTCCTGTACCGGTAAAAAGTGGCTTGGAATTTCTCGGGGTAGAAACTGGGCCAGTGCGATTACCGTTAGTTCCTTTAACGGGCGAAGAGGAGAAAGTGATTAAAGAGACTTTGCATTACTATGGACTGTTAGAGCGCTCCTGAAAGGAGTGCTTGATCACAACTGATTCTCATTGGGAGGAGGTAGCTAGCTTACAAAGGATTATGCAATAGTGACAGTGATAAGATACTCGGAGGTGGATATTTTTTAATGGCGAATAAAAAGAAATTACGAATGATTTCCCTTGGAGGTATGGGGGAAATTGGCAAGAATATGATGATAATGGAATACGGAGATGACATGGTTATTATTGACGCTGGAGTAATGTTTCCAGAGGACGATATGCTAGGTGTAGATTTGGTTATTCCTGATTATACCTACTTACTAGACAAGCAACACAGGATTAAGGGTATTTTCCTCACTCATGGACACGAAGATCATATCGGAGGTGTTCCTTATTTGCTTAAGCAGATTAAGGCACCCGTTTATGGTACGAAACTTACCCTAGCCTTGTTAAAAATGAAGTTAAATGAACACAACTTAGAGCGTACCACAGAGTTACGAGAAATTAAAGCTGGTAATCGAGTCCAAGCTGGTGCGTTTAACATGGAGTTTGTGCATGTCAACCATAGTATACCAGATGTAGTTGCGTTGGCGATACATACACCTCTGGGGATTGTGGTTTACTGTAGTGATTTCAAATTTGATCAAACACCGATTGACGGTAAGGTAGCTGACTTTCACAGGTTTGCTACTTTAGGCAAAGAAGGTGTCTTATGTCTATTATCAGACTCTACGAATGCAGAGAGACCTGGTTATACGGAATCCGAAAGAACGGTGGGGGAAACCTTTGCCCGTGTATTTGCTAAAGCTGAAGGACGGATTCTTGTTGCTACGTTTGCATCGAATGTACATCGCGTCCAACAAATTGTCGATGCTGCTCAAACGCAGGATCGCAAGATCTGCGTGATAGGACGCAGTATGGTTAATGTTGTTTCGATTGCCAATGAGTTAGGGTATATTAAGATTCCAGAAGGAATGCTAATTGATCTTGAGCATGTGGACAGGTACCCTGCAAATAAGGTCGTTGTCATAACTACAGGTAGTCAGGGTGAACCCATGTCTGCTCTAACGAGGATTGCCATGGCTGAACACAGAAAGTTAGAAATTGTACCAGGGGATACTGTTATTATTTCAGCTACTCCAATTCCCGGAAACGAAAAATCAGTGGGTAAAATTATTAATCACTTATTTAAGGAAGGGGCGACTGTGGTCTATGAACCGCATTTGGGGATTCATACATCAGGTCACGCAAAGCAAGAAGAATTAAAATTATTGCTTAACCTCTGTAAACCAAAGTACTTCATTCCTATTCATGGTGAGTATCGCATGCTCATGAAGCATGCTGAACTAGCTGCGGGTATAGGGGTGCCTAAAGAAAATATAGTTATTACAGAGCTAGGTTTGGTTGTTGAGTTTGATAAACAGGGTATGCGTGCAGTTGATCGAGTTACTGCGGGTCAAGTGTTTATCGATGGCTTAGGAGTGGGCGATGTTGGTAATATCGTCATGCGCGATCGCCGTCAATTGTCTAGTGATGGTATTCTCATTGTTGTGGTAACACTCAAACGGGAAAACGGAATGGTTATGTCTGGACCTGATATTGTTAGCCGTGGGTTTGTTTATGTACGGGAATCAGAAAAGTTAATCGAAGAAGCACGTGTTAAAGTGCGAGCAATATTAGAGGAGTGTAACCGTCAAGGTGTCACAGAATGGGGATCGTTAAAGAGTTCTATCCGTGAACAGCTATCTCGCTATCTTTATGAAAAAACAAAGCGTCGACCGATGATATTGCCAATTATCATGGATGTATAGATTACGAGTATTTTTTAACCCAATTTCCTCATACTAAGAGCAAGTATGCAGGAAAGGATGAGAGTTAATTGGAACTAACACAAAATACTCTAGAAAGTAATCAAGGAAATCAGGAGGCCCAAGGTCAGCAACAGCAACAATTGGCAAATATCCGGCAACTAGGACAAATGAATACGCCCGATGGGGGCTCGCCGTTCCATGTTTTGTCCATAATTGGACAGGTGGAAGGGCACATGATTTTACCTCCACGTAACAAAACGACAAAGTATGAGCATGTGATTCCCCAACTCGTAGCCATAGAACAGAATCCGAAAATTCATGGATTACTAGTGATTTTAAACACTGTCGGTGGAGATATTGAGGCAGGTTTGGCCATTTCGGAAATGATCAAAACAATGACTAAACCTACAGTTTCTCTCGTGTTAGGTGGAGGACACTCTATCGGTACTCCAATTGCTGTTGCTGCAGACTATTCGTTTATTAGTGAAACGGCGACAATGACAATTCACCCAATTCGCTTAACCGGGTTAGTGATTGGCGTCCCCCAGACGTATGATTATCTAGATAAGATGCAAGATCGTGTAATTCGTTTCATCGTGGATAATTCTCTTGTAACCGATCAGGATTTACGGGAAATGATGTTTCGAACAGGTGAATTAGTACGGGATGTGGGAACGGTTTTAATTGGTGACGAGGCTATTCACTGTGGCTTAATTGACGAACTCGGTGGACTCGGTGATGCTGTAGCTAGATTGAATATGTTTGCAGCTAACCCTGGCATGGCTAAAGCTAACCGGCGAAATGCTATGAACCAAGGTCGGCAGCAACAACATCCTTATGTTCAACCGCAACAGCCGTATTTGAACATAAATACGATGCACCCAGCACCTGGTCGTTACCTAGCTTCTCCTCCTAGTTATTACAATCAAGGACCAGGAGGTGTGTAGATGCTTTATACCATAGTACCCTATAATCAAGTTTGGGACGAATTAGACGGAAGTGTAAGTAGCAATGAGTCGCAGGAAGTGATGGTTCAAGGGTGTGTAATGCAAGTTACACCCATCGATTCTGGCTCAGCTACTGTAGTGCGTTTGCTCAGCACTAATCCCAGTGATTACTTAAATCCTGCTCTTCAACCAGGGTCTGTTGTTTTGCTCCGGTGAGGAAGTAATAAAGTACAATTGCAGTGCATAGTCTAGGATATGAGGATATTAACCGATATTATCGCTGCTTTGTTAGGTTTAACCATATTCATAATGGGTTTGCGAGTCATGAGTGATGGTTTGCAAGGCACCCTAGGACATACATTACGTTTTTGGCTAGGTAAACTCACAGTAAACCCCGTAGCTGGAATTTTAACAGGTACAGTTGCTACTGCTTTTGTGCAAAGTAGCAGTGCCGTTGCTGTTATGATGGTTGCCTTAGTTCATGCTAACGTTTTGACGCTTTACCAAGCCTTCGGAATTATCTTGGGAGCCAATATTGGGACAACAGTTACTGCACAGATAGTGTCGTTTAACATGTCTCAATTTGCACTACCCTTGATGATTTGTGGGCTCTTTATGTTGCCATTGAATAAAAAAACATATGCTTATAGCAGCCTGTTGGTTGGATTAGGTGCTTTGTTCTATGGATTAGCCTTACTTCGGCTAGCGTTATCACCACTATTGCACTACCCGCTTGTAAGGACTTGGATGCTAGCTTTAGCGAATAGTGTGTATCTTGCAATATTTGTGGGAATAGTGCTAACCGCACTTGTTCAATCAAGTAGTGCAGTTACTGGATTAGTTATTGCCTTAGCTCATGAAGGAGGGATATCTCTATTAGCTGCCGTTTCGATTGCCCTTGGTAGTAATATCGGCACTGTAGCGACAACGCTAATTTCAAGTATTGGATTAGAAAAGCAAGCGCGCGCAACCGCTTATGCCGACTTACTGTTTAATGTTCTTGGCGTACTGCTTATATTACCATTCATTCATCCATTCGTTATTCTGATCGAAACCACTTCCACAGATGCTGCTCGTCAAATAGCTAATGCTCATACAATTTTTAATGGAATTACCGCCCTTGCTGCCATTCCGTTTATTGGTTTTTTGGGGAGGCTTTCTAGTCGGTGGGCAGGAATTCATCAGGATAGACCGAATTAGGTATAGTTGTATCACATAAATCTTTTATTGGAGTTGGTTATATGAGTCTATTCGAAGCACTTATTCTTGCCGTTGTACAAGGAATTACAGAATTTTTGCCCGTTAGTTCGTCAGGCCATTTAGTGCTTTTTAGTCATCTGCTTGGAATTCACGAACCCACAATTGCTTATGAAATTCTCCTTCACTTTGGGACATTAGGTGCAATTTTTGTTGCCTTTTGGTCTGATACCCATTCATTAATTCAGTCTGGGCTACGGATTATTCGCCAACCAAAGCAAATCGTTCATCTGTGGAAAACGGATCCAGGAGTCCGCATACTATTAGCAATTATTATTGGGACACTTCCGACTGTAGTGGTTGCACTTCTTGCGAAGGATTTTATTGTTTCCTTATTTAGGGCACCGGGTTTAACGGGGTATATGCTCATTGTGACAGGAACCATAATCTACATAACGGATAGAGCAACCAAAGGCAAGAAACCTGTGGATCAGATCACCCTTGTAGACGGTTTGATTATTGGGATTGGTCAAACACTTGCTATCCTCCCTGGGATATCTAGATCAGGTACCACAATTGGGACTGGGCTGCTGAGAGGTTTGGATCGGGAGAGTGCTGCAAGATTTTCTTTTTTATTGACGATACCCGCAATATTAGGGGCAATGATACTGGCAATCGACGACTTACTAATCGCCCAAACAGTCACAACGCCATTTTGGATACTTACTGTTGGTACGCTTTTATCTGGCATAACTGGGTATCTAGCTATTCAATTGTTACTGCAATTTGTCCGCAAAGGTCGCTTAATTGTATTCTCGTATTATACCTGGGCTGTAGGATTACTCATTATTCTCCTACAGTTTCGCTGATGCTAACAGAACAGGAAAGACTAGGCAGGAAAGGAGTAGATGACTAGCGAATAATGAAATGAAAGGGGGTTAGTCCATGAGTTTAGAGAAAAACGTCTTTACGTTACAAAAACGTATAGCCAAGGCTTGTAAACGCGTAGGGCGCAACCCTAACGAAGTGAAGATACTAGCGGTAAGTAAATATGCTAACGATCAGGCAGTTGGTGAGCTATCTCAACTTGGGATACACGCTTTTGGTGAGAATCGAATTCAGCAAGCGAGAAAAAGACTAGATTTATTTCCAGCCCTTGAGTGGCATTTTATTGGAAGTCTTCAGACTAATAAAGTGAAGTATTGTCAAGGTTTTTCTATGATTCACTCCCTTGATCGCTGGGCGTTAGCTAATGAGGTTAATCAACGATCACAGCAATGGGGTCGGAGGATGGACATGCTACTTCAAGTAAATATTTCGGGAGAAGCCAGTAAACATGGGTTGGCACCTAAGGATGTGTTACCCTTTGCCCAAGAATTGCAGACGCTAAGATTTATTAGGATACGGGGTTTGATGGGAATGGCTCCTTATATACAAGCAGAGCAGACCAGACCTTATTTTCAGCTCTTAAAAGGGATACAAGAGGAAATGACTAAGACTTTAGGTGGCAATTTTGATGTCCTATCAATGGGAATGAGTAATGATTACGAAGTTGCCATTGAAGAAGGTGCCACATTGATCCGTGTCGGCACTACATTGTTTGGGGAGGAGGGCTAAAATGGCTTCTATATTTGACAAGGTAATGGGTTTATTAGGTGTTCGAGATGAAGATGAAACACTACCTATAAATGACAGTGAGTACGATGAAGAACGAGAACCTGAGTATGAGGAACCAATAACACCAATCCGCACTAAACAAGAGAGGGATAACAGTCGCAAAAGTAATCTAGTAAGCTTAGCGGGTGCAGCAAAACAGACTCGCGTGATAATTGTGGAACCTGACGAATTTGAGAAAGTTCGCTCATTAGTTGATCACCTGAAAAATAAAAGTCCGGTTATTGTTCGGTTAGCACATTTAGATCGAAATGAGGCGAAACGGATTGTCGATTTTATGAGTGGTGCAACATATGCACTGAACGGAAATATGCGAAAGTTAGGAGATACAATTTTTTTCTTTGCACCACAATCTATTGTCATTGAAGGCGAGCTAGAGACCACATTGTTTGATCTAAAGGAGAATGAGTAATGAAAATAGGCATTATTGGTGCGGGGGCAATGGGAAGTGCGATTATTGAAGGCTTGCTAAATGCAAAACCATATAAAGAAATGCAAGTGTTAGTTTGCGAACAAGACCAGACAAGATGCCAGGAAATTGCGCAGAGATTGTCCGTGAAGGGTACGACTAACATCAACGATTTAGCTGATTGTCAAATGGTTATTCTTGCAGTGAAACCCGTCGCTGTAGCACCTGTGGTTGCGGCCGTTAAACTCTTGCCAATACCCATAGTGATTTCAATTGTAGCTGGTGTTACCATAGCCCAACTCGTGGAAGGTTGTCAGAAAGACGTTGTGCGTGTTATGCCTAATACTCCTTCTTTAATTGGTGAAGGAATTAGTGCAATTGCCTACAGTAATGGTATTACCGCAGAGACTAAGGAAGTTGTTGAAAATATCTTTAATGCTCTTGGAAGTACTGTTGTTGTTACGGAAGAGTTGTTTGATGCGGTAACCGCCATAAGCGGGTGTGGTCCGGCGTATGTTTATCTGATGATGGAAGCTTTAATCGACGCTGGGTGCTCTCAGGGGTTAAGCCGCGCTGTTGCTCGTCAGTTAGTGGTTTCTACCTTTTTAGGGGCAGCAAAAATGTTAGACACTTTTCCTGATCATCCTGCGGTGCTAAAAGATAGAGTAACAAGTCCAGGAGGAGTTACCATTCAAGCTTTGCATACTATGGAGCAAAGAGGATTACGAGGTATTCTCTGGGATGCTGTAAACCAAGCGACGAAACGTTCCCAGGAACTTAGTCAACCGTAGAAGTTTATTATCTGGAGGGGATTTTGCTGGAAATATTTATTTTGTTAGTCAATCGGTTGTTTGTTGTGTATCAATACATTATCTTAGCGAGAGTACTAATTACATGGTTTCCCAACCTCGATCCAACCCATCCCGTAGTTGTCTTTTTATACCGCGCAACAGAGCCTGTTCTACGCCCTTTTCGCAATCTTATGCCTACATCGACAGGTATTGATTTTTCGCCGATTATCGTGTTTTTTCTTTTGCGAGTAGTGCAACAGGTGGTTGTAACTAGTCTGATTCGTCTATTATAGGTCTTATGATTACGTAAGGTGAAGGAGTTTGAATTATGGATCGAGAAAGATTGACCGCCCACTTACAGGGTGAGAATGAGCAGAAAATTGGTGCTTTTGTGCTTGATGGGGCGGATATTGCTTGGAAATCTAATCGTTCACATGCAACAGATTTTTATGATCCCTATGAACAGAAAGTAGCGAAGAGTATTTTAGCAGGCTTACCAGAAATCGGTGTCATGTCCTTTGGTGGTTATCGCAATGCTGAACGAGCTCGGCTAGTTATTTATCCCCATTTTATTTTAACGGACACCATTGAAACGCCGATTACAGTTTTGCAGGTGACTGGTAATTTTAGTTTTACTGAGGTGTCGCATCGCGATTTTCTTGGCTCGTTACTAGGGTTAGGATTAAAAAGAGAAAAAATCGGCGATATTATCTGTTTTGATCAAGGATGTCAGGTTGTTGTGGCAAACGAAGTCGCTCGATTTATTTGCGAGCATTGGAGAGCAGTGCATCAAGTTACGATTAAGGTTCAAGAGATTGATCCAGAGCAAATTGCAGTGGAACCTGAGCGAATTAAGATGATTAAAACTACGGTTGCATCCTTGCGTTTAGATGCAGTTGCAGCATCTGGATACGGTATTTCGCGCACAAAGATGGTCCGTGAGATTAAAGGTGATCGAGTTAAAGTTAATTGGAAAACGATAACAAACCCTGCCCATGAGATTGCAGAATCTGACGTGATTTCAATTCGCGGTCGCGGTCGAGTCATTGTAGAGGAAGTGCGCGGGGAAACAAAAAAAGGACGTACAGGCTTGTTGCTAAAGCGTTTGATGTAGTTAACTAATCTTAGGGGGCTTTGATTATGTTAAAACCGATGGATATTCACAATGCTGAATTTAAGCGATCATTTAAGGGATATAATGAAGAAGAAGTGGATTCCTTTTTGGCAAAGGTTGTAGGAGAATACGAGAAGCTGTGGAAAGATAACAAACGATTGAGCGATGAGGTTGAGGAACTAAGAGGTAGTATTAAAAGCTATCAAAATAAGGAACAAGATATACATGGACTCATTACGCTAACAAAGGAAATGGTGTCCGAAGCCAAAGCGATTGCCAATCAGCAGGCCCAATCCCTTGTCGAACAAGCAAGATTACAAGCTAAGATGATTACCGAAGAGGCTAAAGATCAGGCTCAAAAGGATATACTTAGTGCTAGAGAGGAAGTAGAGTTAGCGCAGCGACGACTCAAAGAGTTAAGTAGTAAAGAAAAATCGTTTAAAGAGAGAATGCGACAACTTATGGAAACCTTTTGGGCCATGTTAGAAGATGTCTCTGAACGTGTACCTATAACGGAAAAAGCTGAAGAGAATAACGAGAACACCAAAATCTATCGCGAAGTAGCTGTCGCGGACGAAGAATAGCATCTTGACTTTTGGTTTTGTTTTCTGTATAATATGGCCTAATTAGATAAGAATGCTGCGATGAAGAGGAGAGTACAAAAGAGTGAGAAGTCACAGAGAGCTGGGATTAGGTGGGAGCCTGGTACTACTACTCTTTTCGAAAATCACCTTGGAGTTATCGGTCGAAATTTGTTGTAGACTGAATCGGTGGTTCCGTTATAACTGATGAGTGAAGACCTTTGGTCTTAACTAGGGTGGTATCGCGGGTGAACTCTCGTCCCTTTATAGGGATTGAGAGTTTTTTTATTTTACAAGGAGGAATTTTAATGGAAAAAACGGATTATCAAAAGACGTTGCAGTTACCGAAAACAGACTTTCCCATGCGAGCTAATCTTCCTATGCGGGAGCCGAAAATGCTAAAATCTTGGGATGAGATGAAGCATTATGAAGCGCTACAAGAGGCAGGTGTAGTTCAGAATTTACCTGAATTTATTTTGCATGATGGACCACCCTATGCTAATGGTCATATTCATATTGGGACTGCGTTAAATAAAATCCTGAAGGATTTAGTGATACGTTCCAAATCGATGGAAGGGTTGCGCGCTCCCTATGTACCAGGATGGGACACTCACGGTTTGCCAATTGAGCTACGAGCGATAAAGGACCTAGGTGTAGATCGCGATAAATCTACTCCGCTAGAATTGCGGCAGAAGTGTAAAGAGTACGCCTTGCAGTATATGGATATCCAGCGGCAGGAGTTTAAGCGCCTCGGAATTTGGGGAGAATGGGATAACCCCTATTTAACGTTAGCGCCTGAATACGAAGGGAGACAGATTGAAGTTTTTGGGCAAATGGCAAGTAAGGGTTTTATTTACAAAGCCCTTAAACCAGTTCATTGGTGTGCAGATTGCGAAACAGCTCTCGCCGAAGCAGAGATTGAATATGCAGATCATAAATCTCCGAGTATTTATGTCCGTTTTTCTGTTAAAGATGGCAAAGGAATTTTGTCAGAACAGAACACCTACATTGTTATCTGGACCACAACTCCATGGACGATACCTGCTAATCTTGCAATTTGTTTAAATCCGCGTTTAGATTATTGCTTGATTGCTACAGATAAGGGTAATCTGGTAGTGGCTAAGGGTTTATTAGAGAGTTTTACTAGTGCAGTCGAATTAGCGAGTTATGAAATAATTCAAGAGTTTAAAGGGAAGGATTTAGAGGGAATAACCTGTTCACACCCGCTTTATGAACGGGAATCCTTAGTAATTTTGGGTGATCATGCTACACTTGAAGCTGGCACAGGGTGTGTACACACTGCTCCTGGTCATGGTCAAGATGATTATCTGGTTGGTCTTAAGTATAATTTGCCTGTTTATGCACCTGTTGATGAGCGTGGCCGCTTTACGGAGGAAGCAGGAAAATATCAGGGTTTACGTACTAACGATGCAAATAAGGTGGTAACGCAAGATTTAGAGACAGTAGGAGCATTGTTAAAACTTAGCTTTATCAGCCACTCCTATCCCCATTGTTGGCGGTGTAAAGAGCCTGTATTTTTTCGAGGAACTGAGCAGTGGTTTGCCTCACTAGATGGTTTTCGTCAGTCGATGTTGGATGCGATTAAGCAGGTAAGATGGATCCCTAGTTGGGGTATCGATCGAATTACTAATATGGTGGCTGAAAGAGGCGATTGGTGTATCTCACGGCAACGTACTTGGGGTGTCCCGATTCCGATTTTTTATTGCGAGTGTGGAGAAGCAATAATTGATGAGACTACAACTGCAGCAGTAGCCGCGGCCTTTCGCGCAGGTGGTAGTGATGTATGGTGGTCAAAGAAACCAGATGAACTACTCCCCACTGGATATAGTTGTTCAAAGTGTGGCGGCAGCAATTTCACTAAGGAAACTGATATTATGGATGTTTGGTTTGATTCAGGAGTGTCTCATGCAGCAGTTTTACAAGAGCGTGATAACCTGAGGTGGCCGGCGGATCTGTATTTGGAAGGTAGTGACCAACATCGCGGTTGGTTTCAATCGTCCTTGTCGACTTCAATTGCAGCTTTTGGTACAGCTCCCTATAGCAGTGTGTTAACCCATGGATTTGTTGTCGATGGTGACGGGAAGAAGATGTCTAAATCTCTCGGTAATGTAATGGAACCGGAAAAGGTTATAAAACAGTATGGAGCTGATATCCTACGAATGTGGGTAACGTCAACGGAGTATCGTGGTGATATTCGCATATCAGGAGACATACTCAAGCAGTTATCGGAGGCGTATCGACGTATTCGCAATACCGCTCGTTTTATTCTTGGAAATCTTGAAGATTTTGATCCTGCGCTGGATAGTGTTGCATATAGTGAAATGACAGAACTCGATAAATGGGCGCTTTCGCAATTGTCTCGCTTAAGCAAACGAGTACGTGAAGCCTACAAGAAGTATGATTTTCATGTGGTTTATCATAGTGTGTATCACTTTTGTTCTGTCGATCTAGGTGGTTTTTATCTTGATGTACTAAAAGATCGGTTATACTGCGATGCAAAAGAAGGACTAGTACGTCGTTCCTCCCAGACGGCCATGTACGTAATCCTCAAGGAACTTGTGAAACTGGTAGCTCCTATGATGGTATTTACTGCGGATGAGATTTGGCAACACCTGCCAGACGATGACTCAAAGAGAGAAGAGTGCGTCCATCTTTCCCGCTGGGATGATCTTCCTGCTGAATATACAAATGGAGATATAGAGCAGAAATGGGCTAGGTTACTTGAAGTTCGCAAGCTCGTAGCCAAGGGACTAGAAGATGCCCGTGCAGCGAAGAAGTTTGGTAGTTCAAATGAAGGCAAAGTTACAATTTATGGAACAGAGCAGATCTTAACAGATTTGTCGGCGTTTAATGGTTCGTTGGAAATGCTGTTTATTGTTTCGCAAGTTGAATTAGCTTCATTGACAGAATCTGTTAACGAGGTCACAGCGACAGATACAAAGCTTGGGGTAAAAATCTTAGTCGAATTGGCTGATGGTGAAAAGTGTGAACGTTGTTGGCGCCATACAGATTCAGTACAATCACATGCAGAAGAAAAACTTTGTGATAGATGTCATAGCGTAGTTCATAACTAGTAAATATGCCCTCCTGGAATAGCAGGAGGGCTTTCTTCATACTCTATAGCAGATGGCTGGTGCATGTGCGACAGCGTAGTGTACGGGAGGAAAATTATGAAAAATCAGATAAGCAAAGATTTGATCGAAACCCTCTTACGCAAGTTAGAAAAGGTGGCATCAGCAATGGAAAAGGCAAGTGTAGTGGAGTACATTGAGTTATACCACCATCCTTGGCGCTTGATGTATCTCAATTTCTTAGGAGGCATAGTACGCGGGTTTGGACTTGCCGTTGGATTTACAATTGTTGGAGCTTTGTTTCTTTATCTTTTAGGACGAGTAGCTGCTTTAAACTTACCGATTGTTGGTGAATTCATCGCGGAGATTGCACGTATAGTCCAAGAGGAGTTGGCCAACCGACAGATATGAGGGAACGAGAAAAATCAACTCAGTAGCAGGAATGTTGCAACGGATCCCGAAAGGATCAAAAAAAGGATGAGAGAGGGAAAAGATTGAAGTATACGGTTGTAACATTCTTACTAGTCTTAGCTGATCAAGCAAGTAAAGCATGGATTCACAAAATACTGCAAGAAGGCGAAAGTTTGCCAATGATCAAACCCTACCTATACTTTACCTATGTGCGCAATTCAGGGGCAGCCTTTGGTTTGTTTGCGCAACAGACGTGGTTGCTTATTAGTGCAGGGTTTGTTGCCTTAGGTCTTGTTTGGTATTATCGTCACCAATTGTACTGCCAGAGTTCATTAACTCGCTGGGGTGTCTCTTTAGCACTCGCTGGTGTCGTAGGTAATCTAATCGATCGAATTCGTGTAGGACATGTTATTGATTTTATTGACATTATAATATGGCCAGTTTTTAATATCGCGGACATGGCTATTGTCGGTGGAGTAGCGCTCTTGTTCTGGGAGGTGCTCCTAGATGCTAGAAGGGTTAAAGGATAGTGAACGGAAGTTTGAATACCATAAGGTAGATAGCGAGCGGTTGGATGTGTGGTTAACGAATCAGCTTGCAGAAAGTCGATCGCAGATCAAGACACTCATAGAGAATGGACATATACTCGTCAACGGACAATCATTAAAGGCTGGCTATCCATTACGAACAGGGGATCAGGTTTGTGTGAGTCTACCTCATCCTAAGCCAATAGAAGTGATGCCGCAGAATATTCCCTTGGATATCGTTTATGAAGATCATGATTTAGTTGTGATTAATAAATCGAAGAATATGGTTGTACATCCTGCTACAGGAAACTGGGATAACACGTTAGTAAATGCGCTTCTATATCACTGTTCCGATTTATCGGGGATTGGCGGAAAGTTGAGACCGGGGATTGTCCACCGATTAGATAAGGATACGACGGGCCTGATGGTGGTAGCCAAAAATGATCGAGCGCATCACGAGTTAGCAAAGCAGTTAAAAGACCGCTTAGTTAAAAGGCATTATGTTGCGCTAGTGCATGGAGTATTTAAAGAGACGGATGGGGTAGTGAATGCACCGATTGGACGTCATCCTGTGGACCGCAAAAAAATGGCCGTTGTTGCTAATGGCCGTATGGCTATTACCAACTATTATGTGAAGGAGGTTATGCACAGATTTTCCTTGGTGGAATGTCGGTTGGAAACTGGACGAACCCATCAAATTCGAGTACACATGGCTAGTATTCATCATTCAATAGTTGGTGATCAACTCTATGGTCCTAAACAGTCATCTCTTGGAGCTGAGAGCCAATTGTTACATGCCTTCTATCTGGAATTTACCCATCCGAGTAAGGGGAAAATGGAGTTTTCATGTGAATGTCCAGCAAGCTTTAACGAGTTTGTCGATAAGTCACGAAAAATGTCTTGACAGGGTGGACGAACTAGGTTAATGTAAATTATAGGAAAAGATCCTTTAAACAAGTCCTGCGAGGCTGGTAAGGTAATCTAGAGAGCTGCTCTTTGCAGATTTCGCTTCTTACCAACTTTGCAATTGGTAAGAAGCTTTTTGTTTTGGTAAAAGGAGGTGGCTAGCTTGGTTAGACGACAAAAAGCGCAAATCATGGAAGAGGACGGTATTCGAAGGGTCCTGACTAGAATTGCCCACGAGATTATCGAGAATAATCAAGGGACCGAGGATCTAGTACTAATTGGTGTTCGCACGCGCGGAGTGCCACTAGCGCAACGAATAGCAGAGCGGATTAGGGAGATTGAAGGTGTAAAGCCAGAGGTTGGAATCTTGGATATTTCTCTATACCGCGATGATTTAACCACAGTGCTAGATCAACCTATTGTCAATCAGACGGAAATACCATTTGCTGTTAGTAATAAGATCGTTGTGTTAGTGGATGATGTTTTATACACAGGTCGTACTGTACGGGCAGCTCTCGATGGAATTATTGATCAAGGGCGTCCGAGGATTATTCAATTAGCCGTACTTGTCGACCGTGGTCATCGCGAGTTGCCAATTCGCGCTGATTATGTTGGCAAGAATGTCCCCACATCCAAGCATGAAGTGGTGTCTGTTCGTTTAAGAGAGATAGATCAAGAAGAGCAGATCGTTATTCTAGAGTGCCTTTAGAAAAGTCTGGAGAGGCTAAGGAGGAAATACGTTTATGAGCCAGAGACAAGTTGATGTGCATGAAAAATTACCATTAATACAGATGTTACCCTTAGGGTTTCAGCATCTTTTTGCTATGTTTGGAGCAACGGTATTAGTTCCTTTGTTAACAGGTTTACCACCAGCAGTCGCTTTATTTACTTCTGGAACAGGGACCCTTTTATTTATTGTCATAACCCAAGGTAAAGTTCCTGCCTATTTAGGTTCATCGTTTGCTTTTATTGCTCCGATTATTGCCATATCTAGTATGTGGGGAATAGCCTACGCATTAGGTGGAGCCATGGTTGTTGGATTAATTTATCTACTTGTCTCATTGCTGATTTCACAGATTGGAACACGCTGGATTGACCGAATACTACCTCCTGTCGTTATCGGGTCGGTGATTATCGTAATTGGTCTAGGATTAGCAGGCGTTGGTGTCGATATGGCTGGACTTACTGGTGACAATGTTACCTTTGCAAGTCCAAGTGTTCGTATTTCATTATTTACACTAGCGGTTACGATTACCGCGTCCGTTTTGTTAAAAGGATTTCTTGCAGTAATTCCTGTTTTAATTGGTATTTTCTTTGGATATATTTTTGCAATAGCGCAAGGAGTTGTAGATTTTTCTGTGGTACGTGAAGCAGCTTGGATTGCAATTCCAGAATTCACTACCCCTAGATTTAGTTTCGCTGCGATTGCCATGATGGCTCCTGTTGCTCTCGTAACAATTGCGGAACATTTAGGGGATGTTATGGTAATAGGCCGTGTTACGGGTAAGGATTTCTTTAGAAATCCAGGGTTGCATAAAACATTACTGGGTGATGGAGTAGCCACTGCTTGGGCAGGTTTGTTTGGAGGACCACCGAATACCACCTATGGTGAAAATGTAGGAGTTATGGCAATTACGCGCGTATATAGTGTTTGGGTTATTGGTACCGCAGCCACACTCGCTGTGTTGTTATCCTTCTTCTCCAAATTTAGTGCGCTAATCACAACAATTCCCGTACCTGTAATGGGTGGGGTAAGTATTGTGTTATTTGGTGTAATTGCTTCATCAGGAATTCGAACTCTTGTTGAAAGTGGAATTGATTTCTCAGCCAAACGGAACTTGATAATTTCTTCGGTTATATTAATCTTAGGCATTGGCGGAGCGCAACTTGCATTTGGGGATTTTCAGCTGCATGGTATGGCTTTAGCTACTGTAGTTGGAGTTCTTCTTAACGTAGTGTTACCAGCCGAACCAGCCCACGTAGGAGCAAGTCAGGATGAAGGCACAGCTGTTTAATTAATGCAAAGAGGATCCCATAAGGGATCCTCTTATCAACTTAAGGAATACGGCAAATCATTCGTTCGATGATTGTTTTAGCTGTTTGTTTTTGTTTGGATGGTGCTAGAGATGAGCTAGCAAATTTCATTGTTAGTTGTCTCGTAGTGTTCATCCACCTAACCACTGAGGACATTGGCGATAAGCAGATAATCATCGTACTAGAGTTTACAGAATCCTTAAGTTAGAGGTCGTCAGTGGAAATTAGGTTGGAACAACAAGCTTATCACCGCACTACTATCTTGCTCGGAAAGCACTTAACTTATGCATTAAATTGAAATGGAAATTCTAAGCAATTATTCGCAGCAAGCCGAGGAAGATTATGACTATGGCTGGTAACCATCGTAATGGAAGATTCGTGGTTTCTCTTAGGAAGCTTCCGCTATTTAATCCTTTACTAACGAATATGAAGTTAGCAATCATGACGGCAAGAGCAGTGGGCCAAGCCGGAAACTCAAGAATCGCTGCACCGATTCCTGCAGCAAGAGCATCAAGGGCTAAAGCAAACCCCAGTACAAGTGCTTCCTGTATGGAGATGACCTTAGACCTGTCATAATCTGCTGCCAAAGGTTCTCGAATAACATGGATGATTAATCCTAAAAACGCAATGCGTACATCATAAATGATATATGGCTGATACCCTTTTCTCTGTTCATGGGGATGGTTATTAGGCGCAACTTGATCCTGCATTTTGCTTTGCTGTAATGTGCGCCATAAGCTATAGATCCCTAGCAATAGCAGGATAAGTCCACCTAAGATTTCCGCAAAACCTGGAGATAGATAGTGCGTAATCCAACTTCCAAGTGTCATGGCTACAAGCAAAAACAGAGCAGATATTAGACTAAGTAGGATTCTAGGAAACCAAGGTATTTTTATATCTGCCATACCGTAGGTGATACCAATAGCCAATGAGTCGAAACTGACAGCTGCAGCTAATAGCAGGACAGAAATCCAGTTCATGCCTAATCATCCTTTCTGTTAGTACATTCTTATCATATGGTGTGAATGAATAGGGTGTGCGTGAAAAAATGATAAATATCTCCTTGACATCCTCTACAACTGGTGGTAAAATGATAAATGCTATCAGGCGGCATAGCCAAGTGGTAAGGCAGAGCTCTGCAAAAGCTCTATTCCCCAGTTCAAATCTGGGTGCCGCCTCCATAAGATTACAAAGTTAGTCTTCAATTCGAAGACTAACTTTTTTATATGTGAATGTAGTGCTTGCCAAAACTGGTTAGCTTAGCTAGTTTAAAGTGTGACCATTGAACCGACACTAAGGGAAGAGGAGGCAAGTACATGCGTAGTCTTTGGAAAGGTTCGATTAGTTTCGGTTTAGTAAATATTCCCATAAAGCTATATACTGCTACCGAAAGGCAGGATGTTCGGTTCAATTACCTTCATCAAGATTGCAATACGCCCATTCGTTATCAAAAAGTGTGTCCTACATGCCAGAGAGAAGTATTAGGGGACGAAATCGTCCGCGGCTATGAATATGCCAAGGGTCATTATGTGGTGGTTTCAGAAGAGGATTTAGCGGGAGTAGCGATTGAGGCCACAAAAACTATCGACATTATCGATTTTGTCAATCTAAATCAAATTGATCCTGTATACTTTGATAAAACGTACTATCTCGAACCCGCAGAAACAGGGATGAAAGCTTACCAATTATTAAAGGAAGCAATAGCTCAAACGAGTAAAATAGC
>SKJB01000108.1 GCA_007116145.1 Limnochordia bacterium
ATTTACTACATATTTCAACCCTGTCATGATATTTTTGATAGACATGGATCGTTTCACTCAGCGACCATAGGTTACGCTCTTATAAATACATCACTAAATCCGTTGGGGTGCGGAATGCGAGCTTAAATGTCCATTCCGGAACGTCTAACCCGTAGTCATTTGCTAGTTTATGAACAGCAGCTGCCAGAAGAGCTTCTCTGCCTTCGTCTTCTGATCACTGGCATAGAATTCGTCCAAAAGATTACCGAAACAGATATAAAAATCATTCCCCGGCGCGACGCTGTCCCTTTTCTGCAATATTTAACTAACTTAGAATCCCAAAGTTGAGACCAGCGCCCCCGTATTCGGTTTAGATTTCCCGCTCAACAGACACGACCAATACGGTATAGCCAAGTATCTCATGCAGGTCACACTTAATTTCTCCTGGTATGGCAGATACTGAAATAAACGACATAAGCGACCCTAACAGAGGATCGCCGGTCGATCTAGTTCTTTATGTGGGCATTCTGTATTCCAAATTAATCCTGCTGTCATTAGAAAGATTGCTTCTTGAGCACATAGAGAACCATCCTGCTCAAGAAGCAATCTTTAGATCAAGGCAAGGAAAGCCTCCCAGAGCGGTTATCGAGGGCTCTCGGCAGAAGCAGACAAAGTCTGTCTACAGACAAAAGCTTAAGAATGTCAAAAGCCAGATTAAAGCTCAGTCCTCACAGGGCGCAAACCCAAGCCGAGGCCAAAGTCGAAGACATCGCCTGGGGCAGAGAAGGCGACGACGCCCACATGCACGCTAAGGTATGAAACCCCGAAAGACGAAATGTCCCCACCCCCACGAAGGGGCACCCTGCGCACACCGTACCTTCTCATGGGTGCATCTTTGGTTGCTTTCTTAATGGGCGATCCTGTAGAAGGCGTGGCCGTTATTGTGGCCATCGCAGCTGTGCCTGAAGCATTACCAGCGATATCAACCATAACACTGGCCATCAGAATGAAAACCATGGCATCTCATAACGCACTTGTTAAAAGTCTGCCAGCGGTGGAAACGCTGGGTTCAACCAAAATTGAGTGTCTACAAATTACACCATCGAAAAGACTACAAACGTTGGTCTACGATTAGCTCCTGGAGTCCCAGATTGCACCTATCACTAACCCAACTGCTGCACCGATAATAATTGAAAAAGACAACTCCTCACCTAATAGGAGGCCAAATAGGATCCCAAGAGCTGCCCCTACACCTATGCCGCCTCCTGCATAATTCTTTTTCTTACCTGACATAATGCTAGCCTCCTCTTCTCTCCGAATTACCCAAAGAAGAGCCGCAGGATCTTCTTTGCAGCTCTCCACATCTTAGCGGTTTCTTTCGTAGAATTGTTGTCGTCTACTATGTCCATGGACTATCCGTCGAGGATAGTATTTGGCTGGTTAATCTCATTTTGCCGGTTCTTCTAACCAATATGGGCTAAACCAATTGCTACTAGATCCCTAATTCCATCATTTCTTCAGAAACCCTTTGAACTCGATCCTCTACATTCGTCCCTTCATATGGCGGCAATCTCATCTCACTGACAATCTTGCCATCACTTAGAAAGAAAATCCGCTCTGCTACAGCAGAAACCTTCGCATCATGCGTCACTAAAATGACAGTGGTCCCGTGTTTATTGATATCCAAAAGTATATTCATGATCTCCTGCGATGAAGACGAATTGAGCGCACCTGTGGGCTCATCCCCAAAGATAACGCTTGGGCTGTTAATCAAGGCTCTGCATATAGCAGCACGCTGAAGCTGCCCTCCAGACACTTGCGTAATATCCCGCATACTAAGCTCCAAAATCCCCACGGAATCCATAAGTGATTCAGCCCGGACGACAATTTCTCTTCTATCAAGTTTCTTTTCTCGAACAGCCGGAAGGATTATGTTATCAAGTAGATTCAGGTTCTTCAAAAGCGTGGGTTGCTGAAACACAAATCCCATCCTTGCTCTTCGCAAGTCTGAAAGCTTTTCTTCTTTGAGCTTCGATAACTCGCTTCCTTCAAATAACACTTCACCGGAATTAACATAATCCATACCACTCAAGGCATACATCAACGTCGATTTTCCAGAACCTGATGCTCCCATAATGGTAACAAACTCTCCCTGAAGAATATCAATGGATATGTGATCTAGAATCGTTCTGCGCTCGCTACCTTCACCAAATTGCTTAGTGATTGACTTGCCACTGATTATTTTCATAGGTTACTCCTTTATGCACGTTGCGATATTAATGCTCTTTACGCTCTGACTACTGATTAGCGTTGCCGTGTAAACAGCTATCAGCATCAATGCTGGGCAAACGAGATAGGTAAAGATCCCGTTGATTTCAAAAGAAAACGAAGTGGCGCCAAACGATGAAATCATGAGACCAGCAATATGCTCTCCCATGGTAATGGACACAAGAATCCCCAGACCGATACCTGCAATCGCTACTAGCAATATGCGTACAATAAATTGAAAGCAAACGTCCTTGCTATTATAGCCAATGGACTTCATAATCGCAATGGAATACCGATCCTTTGACACTAGCATTTTAACAAATAAAAGGGTTATCAGAAAGGAAATGAAAAACGCCACTAGAATTCCTACATTTGATGCTCTTCTGATGGCTACAATCGTAGAACCAAATGTCATCTGAACGT
The DNA here is from genome assembly GCA_007116145.1 of Limnochordia bacterium. Lineage (GTDB taxonomy): Bacteria > Bacillota > Limnochordia > Darwinibacteriales > DTU012 > CSBR16-88. The sequence continues at coordinate 2,671 of SKJB01000108.1, forward strand.
ATTCTTCTATATTGGAAACCTTTGCATAACTGAACGTTTCTGCGTATCTTGAAACTATCGACCCGAGGTTAGAACCAGCTTGCACCTCGGCGCTGATAACACTCCACATCACAGTATCGTCAAAATCACTGAAGGCCGCCTTTGCTGTTCTGCCCCCATTTGTTATATCCGAGTACAGCCCGCAAACTGTCAGCTGAACCGCTTCTCCCCCAATAATTACTGTAATCTTGTCGCCGACACGCTTGCCTAACTCTTCAGCATTCATAGCAGAAAGTGCGATATCGCCAGGTTCGGTCGGCATTCTGCCCTCGGAATACATAATGGGAAACACAGAGTGATCTCCCGCTTCAATTCGCAATCGACCGTCCCGACCATCGTCTCCTAGCACAACATAAGATCGTGCGGTCAAAACTACATACCGCAGAATATCACTGTCGTTCTCCATTACAGACGCAATGGCATCAGCTTTTTGTTGAATATCAGCGGTCTGTTGAATATCAACTCTAAAGTCGCTCTTCCCTATACCCATATAGGAGACAAAACGATCAGAGGATATCGTGCTGAGCAGATTTATCGGCAGCGTCATAATACATATCGATATCAACAGAATTATCATCATGGTCCAATAGAGTTTCTTGCGTCCTAATACATCCTTTATTGCCAGATAGACATTACTATTTAAGACTCTAGATTTGCTCATAAGAAAACTTCTATACATCCTCGAATGCTCTTGCACCGCTCCGAACCGTATGGATTCTGTTACTGATACTGTTCGTATTCTCCTAAGCACATGGTACACATAAGCCAAGACAATCACAAAGATCACAACTGCGCTAATAATGCCTAAGAACACTTCAACTCCTGTTTGGTGATACGTCCCCATAAACAACTTGATATCCTCAAGCAGAGAGTCCTTTACCATGAGAGATGCCAAATACCCAAATACACAGCCAAGAAAAGTAATCACAGTATATTTTGCAAGGAAGAGCCTGATAATATCGCTGTTATGAAACCCCACCGCCTTAAGTACTCCAATTTCTCGGTAGTCATCCTCCATCCTGGCCAGAAGCGTAAATCGTATACAAAGAAACGTAATAACTACCACTAAAAAGCTTACCAATACGATGACAGCAATCATCAATCCATCGGAGAGACCATTGATCACTCTAAATAACCGGTACGTCAGTGTCGGCCCGTTAGACTCAAGACCCGCAGCAATATACTCCGTTTCAAAAGTCCGAAGATCATCAAGATCTTGCAATCTAAATTCTATTAAATACTCCATTTTACCCATCGATTTTATGGTTTCAAAATCGGAATCACTGACCAAAAATCGCTTGGAGGAAGATAAAGGTGAATTCATTTGCGAGTCTCGTAAAAAGCCAGCTACGGTAAACACACTGCCATAGAGAGCTACCGATTCCCCTTCCTTAATGGAGCCTTCCCTCATATAACTCAAAGGGACATAGATTTCTCCATTTTTAGGCTCAATAATTTCACCCTCTAGATTTACCAAGAAGTCAAATCGGCGCCCTTGTTTGATGAACCCATTGTCCTGTATTCCACCATCAAAAGGTAGTCCTTCCACAACCATGTCCCAAGATTCAAAGTTCACAAACTCCATTACTTGAAATGCTTGAATAGCATCGTTAGACTCGGAAAATATCTCAAGTCTTTCAAGGTCAACCTCACCTGAATGCATCTGCATAAAGTGAGGCGTTTTAGCGACCATCATCAGGCCATCTATTGCGCCTGTCAGGTTTATAAAGAGCATTCCTGCAAGTGCTAGAAGCATCGCCGATGCGGCTACAAAAAGAAACGTCGTCACTGATATTAACTTGCTGTTCTTGAGATCGTTGATTATGATCCTGCTGTACATCACACGCCCCCTATCTTTTAAGTGTCGTAAAACTTTGCATCTAATCTAGTTTACCCGTCATCGGATGGGCATTTTTTTCTTCGCTCAGTGTGATTCGTCTGCAGAGAAGAGCAACAATGATCAACATCAAACCTGTTAACCACCCTCCAATGCTAAAAACTGGAGGCCCGTACAATGCAAGTCCTAATCCACTTAGTACAAGTAATGCCGATAAGGATCCATAAATTTTCATGCCATACAGGGTGATAAAGGGCAAGTAATGGGTTCCCACAACAATCATCGACGCAGGATAAAACCACTCCTGTCTGAAAAGAATCACGGCTCCCACCAACAGAAAATTAAGTGGCACCGTAAAAGCCACCTGCGACCCCAGGGCCCATAGACCGTTGTCTGAATGAACCTTTGCAGAGCGACCCATCACACGCAAGACCATTTGTGTAAGGGGGAAAATAGCCATACATCCAAAAAATAAAAACAACATGCCATGATGTGGTTTGCTAAGAACACTAATTGCGGCAGAAGCGACCCAAATGAGTCCTGCAACAAGCTGTCCAGCAAATCCACCTAAAAAAGCCGACCGCATTTCTTTTTGGGCATCCGATAACACTGTCGTTACAACCATGTTATCCATTCATTTTCCCTGCTTTCTGCAGCGCTCATGAGCTGCTGTGGATTTGATAGTAAAATATTATTTCTAGAAAAAATGATATCCAGTAATACCCATGTTTGTAAAGTACATACCAATAGTTAGATTCATGAATGAGTAAACAAGACTTAGGTAATAGTTATAATTCTTCTCTCTTTTGAAAAGAAACCATATAACTGATGCAATTGAAAGTAATAGAAACAGAACCGTGCCGTATGCCATTAATCCCGATATAAGGCGGTTGTCAGCAAGAAAGTCAACCATCATAACACCTACAAATCCTCCTTAGCATGCCATAATCATACCAAGAGACCGTTAAAGTTTTCATCCCCCAAAAGGGGGATTTATTGAAAAGAGATGGGGTGATCTTTTACCTGTCGAGTTTAATTGATAGCGGATTGAAGGTGGTTAATTATCCACTCACTTGCTTTTTATTTCTGACGATTATTACAATAACACCAGCTAAAAATGTAATTCCACAAACTACCAAGTATGGAATCATCATATTCATCCCACCCCAGTTTGCACTCGTTTTCGCATAGCCTGCCATGTTCATTTTTATAGCGATCATGCTAAGTCCATATGCCACAGGAATAAGTCCCATGATGTAAAGTGAGATATGCTTTGCCTTTAATCCAATCAAAATAAAGGCAAAGCCCGTTATCCAGTTTGATATACCGAATGCACCAAGTAACCTCAATTGTTCTGTTGCAGTAGATGTTGTTAAATCAAGCCCTGCGATGTTAAGAGCTGCATATTCAAGAGCTACCGTGTGCATAAAACCACGAACAAGATCGATACACCCAAGCAAAATAAGTACTATCCAAACAAATCTTGGCACATATGTTTTTTCTTTATCCATTTGAAGCCTCCTCGAGTATAGCTCCACACTAGGTGCTCTGTTATTATACAACAAAAAGTACCTGAACGGATCCACTAGTTGTCTTAATCGATGGAGGTATATGTGGTAAAAAGCAGAATTCTATTACATAGAAGTATACCAATGGAGAAGGTGGTGTGGAAAACAGTGTCAGAGAATTTACAAAAACCGACATGGTATGTAGCTACGAAACTGCACCCTCCTTTGGTTCGTAAGGATACGATTAAACGCACTAACTTAGAGGAAGCACTCAGTAACTCCGTTAGAACGAATCCCCTGACTCTTGTATCTGCGCCAGCAGGTTATGGGAAAACAACCCTGTTGGCTAATCTTACGTCTATATCCGAATTTCCTTTGGCTTGGATTACCCTGGAAGCAGAGGAAAACGATCCTGTGCGTTTTATTGGGCTATTCGTTACTGCGCTGCAACAGTTGCATCCAGCATGTGGTGATAGTGTATGGCCTCTCATCTCTGGTGGTGACGTGACGGGTTCAGTGATCAAGCACGCAGTTGCTATACTGGTTAATGATATAATGGAATACTTGTCCGAACCGTTTATTGTAGTGTTGGATGATCTCCATTTTGTAACAGAACCGCTAGTTTACGTTGCTCTGGACTACCTATTGGATCAAAGACCAGAGAATCTACGCTTGGTTATTGGCACAAGACATGATCCCCCTCTTCGATTGAGTCGGTTGGCCGCCCGTCGCCAATTAGGAGAATTTCGCCGCTCTGATCTTAACCTAACCCTGGATGAGACGAATCAACTACTCAATGACACGCTAGATCTTAGTTTGTTGACTGAAGAAATATCCTTGTTGTATAAACGGACCCAAGGCTGGCCAGGTGTTTTGTGTTTGCTTGCTGGACCATTAGGCCGGATGAATAAACGAGAGGATACTAGCCAATTCATGGCTACTCTACGCTTATCCGAAAGACAAGTTCTAGATTTTCTTGCTGAGGAAATTCTACTTTATCTCCCTGAGAATTTGAAGCAGTTTCTCATACAGACTTCCATTCTTTCTGAGCTTACCCCAGCAATCTGTCAAGCTGTAACGGGAAGGGCAGATGCTGCCCAGGTACTGGCAGGTTTATACGGACGCAACCTAGCAATTGCATCTCTTACACCAGAATCAGAAGGTGAGCCTGTTTATCGGTACCACGCTTTATTCGCCCAAATGTTAGTTCAACAATTAGAACGGGAAATGCCAGATAAAAAGAGAGAATTACATCATAGGGCGGCGGAGGTGCAAAGAACACCAGGAAGAGCGATAGCTCACTATTTTGCTGCGAAACTCTGGGATCAGGCTGCTCAATTGATGGTTAAGTCGGGTATGGAACTGCTTCATCGAGGAATGGCTGATACGGTGACACAATGGTATAGAAACCTACCAGTAGAGACTCGTAATTCTCACCCCTACCTAACAATTCTGATGGGTCGGTGTGAAATTCATCGTGGTGAGTACATCACAGCCGGTACGTTACTGGACCAGGCGCGGCAGTCTTTTGTCACAATCAACGATGAAGCGGGCGAAGGAGAAGCCCTTACGTCCTTAATTACTTTAAGCTATAAGAGTGGTGATCGTAAGTCTGTGGCATCCTATGTCAAACGGGCTTCAGCGCTACCCTTGAAGCCCATGGGTCAAGTGGCCACGAAGCTTGCCCAGGTATGGTTAGATCTGCTTGCATCTAGCTGGGAAGCAGCGGCATCTAACATAAGAGAGGGTCTCGTTATTCCATCGGCCAGTGGTGACAGGCGGGCTGATATTATTGGTATTACCTATCTGACGGTTCCAATGATGGGTATGCCTGATAGCATGCGATTAACCGAGCACTATTGTGCTGAAGTTAGTAGCGTTGCCCCTAGTGATACGGCATGGTATCTTGGTGCACAGGAATTAGGAGCATGGCACCTAATCTGGCGCGGCGAGCTCGACGAGGCTCTAACCAGAGTAGCAAGAGTGGAATTCTTGCGTCAAAAACTAGGAGGCTATCCCTTCGTTGGCAATGATTGGCCTGCCCAACTAGGATTTATTGCGTTGGCAAAAGGCAATCTAGCAGAAGCCGAGCGTGGTACAGAGTTGCTAATAGAGCGTTTAGAGCACGTGGGTGAAACCAAGGGTATATTCCATTTCCATGCGGCTGGATGCTTGTTGGGATTTCTTGGTAGGATTACAGAAGCGAGAGTGATGCAAGAAAGACTAGTAGCCTTGGATGATGATTTTCCATTGATTAATTACTTGATTGAGCATCTTAAAGGACTGCTAGCATTGTTAGATGGTAACCATGGAGAAGCTACTGTTGCTCTAGAGACGGCTGTTTTACTGGAGGTTCAGTTGCCCATGGCTTCAGTAGGAGGCAGCGCGCGGTTGCTTCAAGCTCAACTCCTTTTGAATCAGGGTCAGCCTGATAGGGCTTGTATGTTGGCGAGGGAGGTTCTCAAAGAATGGAATATGCTGTCCACTCCTGGATTCACTTTGATGGATGGGCCAGCTATTCAAGAGATTTTGGAGCTAGTGATTACTGACAAGTCTTGCAAGCAACTAAATACGGTAAACAGAGAGTTAATTGAGCCTCTTACATCACGAGAGCGTGAAGTATTAGAGCTCTTGATTGCCGGTCGTACCAATGGAGAAATCAGTACTGAACTGCACATTTCCAAAGAGACCGTAAAAAGTCATGTTTCTCATATCTTTCGCAAGCTTGATGTGAGTTCTCGCACCCAAGCCGTTATTCGTGCAAGAGAATTAGGCTTATAGGTGGGAGATAAAAATCACCTTGATCCACCTCACAATTCACCCTTTTGGGGGATGACAATCACACCGACCTCCTGGTATTGTTGTACTGTACCGAGGAGGTTTTTTGATGCTTACTTTGCTTACTATTGAAACACTTAAGGCCATAGATGTCCAATTTGCTGTGCTCGGTGTACATAATTATGCTCTGCTTGTACGTTTCCAAATCCGTGAGCAAAAGGTGGAATGCTTAGTGCCCACCTGGATTGGGTTGGAGGAGCTGCTTGAGCAGACAAAGGAAGTTACCCTTGCCGTTGTAGAGAGATTAGAACCTAGTCCTCGTTGGCTGTTTCTGAAGGGTTTCGGTTCTATAGCCAAAAATCCCGATTGGATGGATCTTATTCCCGCAATCCCCGACAAGGTGAATCCAGAGGATCTATATCAGGTCTTACGGATTGAACCGAAACGCATGGAGCTGCTCGATGATGAGCAGGGTTGGGGTGTGCGCCAAACAGCGGATTTTTGAGTCTAATTAAGAGAGGTGTTAGTATGTTACCTATTCCATTTACTATTGAAATTGATCCTATGGAACGCATGTTGCTTGTAAACTTCGAGCAAGACCCTGACTCTACCTATGTAGGCTTTGAGCCTCAAGTATTCGATGACACCATTCATGGTACCGGCCACATTGTGCTGGGATGGCGGGTCGATGGACGAGTGGATGTGTTCCACCAGCCGGGGATTACTTTGGATCCATGTACGTATGATATTGCCGGTAAGGGCTTAGCGAATATGGTCAAGCGGGAGATGAAGAGTGCATATTTCGATGTTAGTGAGGCTGGTGTGCAGGCCTATTACTCATTCCACGATGTAGATGATCGTCCGATCGAGATCAAAATCAATGAGCACAACACACGCAAACGCCGCCCATTCAGTCTCTTAGCTCCCATGGGAGATGCTGCTGAGAACCCTTCAGCCATACCTTTACTGTTTCTTCACGACTTTTATTTTGTTAGGCGTAAGGATACCGAGTTTCGTATTACGATAAACGGAAAAGCTCATAAGCCAGATAACTTTCCGATGCCGCTTCCCTTATTTGGGTCGATGATGTACTATACACGCTACAGCTCCGGTCCGTTAATCGTCACATTGAACCAAGCATTTGATGACAAGATGCCCGTGATCCAGGTAAAAGAGGATACTGAGATAACCTCTGGTGACATCACCTACAGTATAGAATTTGATGCTAGCACACCTGTGCTTCGGTCAATCCAAAAGAAACATAAGCAACACGAGATACGCATTGCATTTGAACCAGCTTTTCCTAATCTACGAACCATGCCAGAAGCAAATACTATTACAGGTAGTTTTGTCGTTAGTGCTAGTTCAGCGACAGGCAGAGTGGAAGGGTATTATAAAGTGGAGCGCCTTAAGGATCAAATCCGTGTGGTAATGGAGCCCTCCGGAGGATGGGTTCCCAATCCTGACAGCCTTACCCTACGATTTATCTATACAGTGGGCAAGATATTCAAGAACTGGCCTAAGACTTACCGCTGGACTGCTTCTATTTCAGAAAATGAATCTAGTGAGCTGCATATGCGTTCATCTTGGGAACGCTTAAAATAGACAAGAGAGGTGTTTCTATTGACAAAGACAAATAAGAGAAATCGTTGTTTAATGCTATTGCTATTTTCCGCTGTTCTACTCGCTGGATGTGCAATCGATGTCGAAATCGATAATGTGGATTTAACCAAAGTCACAAGTGGTACGTATCATGGGGAGTACCAGTCTGGACCTGTGAAAGCTATTGTCGAGGTAGAAGTTAGAAATTACGTTATCACTGCTATCAACCTTACACAGCATGATAACTTACGAGGCGGCAAGGCAGAGACGATTATTAACAGCATTCAAGAAAAGCAATCACTAGAGGTCGATGTAGTTAGTGGGGCTACTGCGAGTAGTAATGTCATTCTCAAAGCTATTGAAATCGCTCTTAGACAAGGGATGAAATAGCCTCTCTACACCATACCTCTCCCCCTAAATCTGGTATTAATCGCTTAGCTTAAGCTGTTGATTATACCAAACTTTCTGATTATTTGATCGATATAATCGAATAACCTCTACTTCCTTCTGGATGACTTCACGATCGAATTAATACTGTCGGTGACCTTTAAGAAGCTTTAAGATGATAGAATAAATCAAGTAAAAAGCTTTTAAGGGTGTTATTATATAAGCAGGTACCTGATCTAAAGAATGGAGAGACGCATATGCAGAAATTCTTGAGTCTAATCTTAGCTTTAGAGTTTATTGAGCAAAACCTTAGCAAGCCCATATCTCTTGAAGACGTGGCCAAGTCAGCGTTTATTTCCTTGTCCCACCTGCACCGTTTGTTTGCTCGTGTTTTTCGTTGCTCGCTTAAAGATTATATTACAAAAAGAAGACTTTGTTGTGCTGCCTATGAACTTGTACACACAAAAAGACCGATAACTCAATTGGCATTTGACTACCAATATGGCAATGTGGAAAGTTTTTCCCGAGCCTTTAAAAAGCAATTTCTGACTTCACCTTCAGCTTTTCGCAACAAAAACTGGTTTTCAGAGCTGTACCCCAAAATTGTTTTACAACCAGATCAGAGAATAGGAGATGACACAATGACAGTATTGAAACGATATGACGAGACTGAAATAAGTAAGAGAATAATCTCTGCTAAGGGAACCTACATTCTTGATGTAGATATTGATAATCTGCTGCCCATCAATGAGCAAATTGGACGAGGGGCTGGAGACATGGCCATTGCGGAGACTGCAGTGGGCATAGAAAGCTCTCTGCCTCAGGATACAACCTTTTTTCGCATGGGAGGTGACGAGTTTATTGTCATTACCGAACAGAAAGATATTGAGGTAGTCGAGAAGATGGCTCAGCAGATTCTTTCCTATGCCGATAATCTCTTGACCTGGAATGGTCAAACCTTTACTTTTTCAGCTTCTGTAGGAATTGCTAGAATACCCGATGATATTAAAGACTTTGAGCTAGCGATCAATCTTGCTCAGAACGCCATGTATGAAGCAAAAAGAAACCAGTGTAGCAGTTATAAGGTAGTTTAGCTTTGATGAGATAATACATAGTCAAGCAAGTTACAAAAATGTAATCATTCCTACATCCTAGGAGTAAACTCGAAAAGTCATCGAAGCGAAGAACTATGCGAA
>SKJB01000126.1 GCA_007116145.1 Limnochordia bacterium
GCTGTGAGTGCTCAATTGATTTGTGAGCAGGATTGGGCTAATGCTTGGAAAGCTTATTATCATACAGAGCAGATTGGACGAGTTGTGATCAAACCGAGTTGGGAAGACTATGATCCTAAATCCAGTGATATAGTGGTCTCTCTTGATCCTGGGATGGCTTTTGGTACGGGTACACACCCCTCAACAGCCATGTGCATTAAGCAGCTGCAAGAACTAGACGTAACAGGAAAAGAAATTTGGGACATTGGCACTGGATCAGGTATTCTAGCGATTGTGGCGACTAAGTTAGGTGGAGAGAAAGTAACTGCTGTCGACGTGGATCCCATTGCAATTCAAGTATCCAAAGAAAATGCGAGGGTAAATCAAGTAGATATCCCAATTTTCCTTGGTTCTTTAGAGGATATTGCTGGGCACGCGGATGTCATTCTCGTCAACATCATTGCGGATGTTATTATCAAGCTCTTACCCAATGCCACTCTTAAGTTGAGATCTAATGGTAGGCTTATCACTTCTGGGATTATTTCGCAGCGTGCCACTGATGTTAAAGCAGCTGCCAAGAAATATGGCTGGGCGATTCATCACGAAATGCATGAGGGTGAATGGGTTTCTTTTTGTTTTGCTAGAGAGGAGCTTAACAGTTGATTAAAGTATTTGTTGAGACAGGTAGTTTGATGCAAGACGAGGTAGAGATCGTAGGTGCTGACGCACGCCATCTTCGATTAGTCTTACGTAAGGTAGTGGGGGATAGTATCCTTGTGGGGATTGGCGGAGCAACATATCGATCCACTATTTTATCTGTTCTTGATGATGTAGTGATTGCAAGACTAGACTTACTAATCGCATCAAAAGGAGAATCTCCGCTTAAGACTCGCTTATATCAAGGACTGGCAAAGGGCGATAAGTTTGATCTTGTTGTGCAAAAGGCAACGGAGTTAGGGGTGACAGAAATCACTCCTTTCACCTCGCAGTATACAGTCGTCCAACTAGAACAAAAAAAACAGGAGCGCAGGCAGTTGCGGTGGCAGAAGATTGCCCACGAGGCTGCCAAGCAGTGTAAACGGGATAAAATACCGAAAGTAAATGCGATAATTGATTTCTCTACCATGGTTACCCAGTTGCAAGCTATGGATAGCCAAGACATGATTCTTATGCCCTATGAGCAAGCGAGTGATGAATGTCACTTTTGTCCCTTCAGTAAAGCACCTCGTGAAGTAGGGCTCATTATTGGACCAGAGGGTGGATTTCACCCTGGTGAGGTGGAGAGAGTGAGAGAGATCGGTGGACAAGTGATCTCTTTAGGTTCTCGCATATTACGGACCGAAACGGCGGCGCTCGTGGCTTTAACGCTGGTTCAGTATCAATGGGGCGATCTAGCTTTTCAAGAAGAGAGGGTTACTACATAATGGCAACAGTAGGATTTCATACTTTAGGATGTAAGGTTAATCAATACGATACTGATGCTATGATAATGCAGTTTAAACGTCAGGGTTATCAAATTGTTGACTTTGATGATCCCACAGCTGATGTCTATGTGATTAATACTTGTACAGTTACAAACATCAGTGATCGCAAGTCACGACAGATGGTGCGGCGAGCACATCGTAAAAATCCAGAAGCAAAAATTGTAGTCGTAGGATGTTTTGCCCAAACATCTCCCGATGAAGCTATTAAACTACCTGGCGTGAGCTTCGTTCTTGGCACTAAGGATCGTAGCAGAATCGTAGAATTACTCGCGGAGAAAAAACCAGATCTTCCGTATTCGCTAGTGGAGAACATCACGCATAATGTAGAATTTGAAGAGGATTCAGTTGCCCTATTTGAGGGACGAAGTCGTGCATCTTTAAAGATCCAAGATGGTTGTAACCAGTTTTGTTCCTATTGCAGGGTTCCATATGCTCGCGGTCGTTCTCGGAGTCGTAGTGTGACGAATGTATTGGATCAAGTGAAGTCCATTGTCGACCAAGGGTATCAAGAAATTGTGCTTACTGGTGTGCATTTAGGCGCTTTTGGTAAGGATTTAGAACCAGAATATTCGGTGGCGAAAATGGCGGAAGCCATTACGAATGTGTCAGGTGTGGTCCGAATTCGGATAAGTTCGATTGATCCCAATGAAATTGATCAGGAATTTCTCGAATTCGTTGCCTACAATCCAAAGGTGTGCAAGCATCTCCATGTTCCGTTACAAAGTGGAACAGATCGGATTTTGGCCAAAATGAAACGTAAGTATACTACCCATGAGTATAAAGACATTGTGACAAAAGCCCGGAGTCTAATAGCAGATATTGGATTTTCCACGGATGTAATTGTTGGTTTTCCTGGTGAAGATGATGCACTTTTTGCTGATACCTATCAATTCATTAAGCAAGTTGGCTTTAGTAAACTACATGTATTTCGATACTCACCACGCAGCGGTACCTTAGCAGCGACCTATCCGGACCCCGTTGATCATCGAACCAAAGAGTTCCGGAGTCAACAACTAATGGCTTTAAGCGATAGAATGGCACTCGAATTTCATCAAGGTTTTCTCCATAGAAGTGTAGAGGTTTTAGTGGAATCCGTGGATCAGAGGCAAGCGGTCGGCTTAACGAGTCAGTATGTTCGTGTAACAGCAACCCTTCCGCAGGATCTAGTGAATGGAATGGAAGGAAAATTAATTAATGTTAGAATTCAGACCGTAGATGCGCGCGGTATGGCAGGAATTTTGGAATAATGCTGGAATTATTAGCATGAGACAAAGTATGGGGAAGGGGGTGGCACCTATGGCAACGGATTGCATCTTTTGTAAAATCATTGCAAGAGAAGTTCCTGCTAACATAGTGTGGGAAACGGAGCAAGTTTTGGTTTTTCCCGATATGAATCCCCAGGCACCTACACATCTGTTGATTATTCCCAAGAAGCATATACCTAGTTTGCTCCACATTACCCCAGATGATGATCGGATGATTGCTGGGATCTACGCTGTGGTTAAGGATGTAGCTACAAAGTTTAACCTGGATGAGGGTTTTCGGATTGTTACGAATAATGGGGCTTTAGCAGGTCAAACCGTTGGGCATTTGCATTTTCATCTATTGGGTGGTCGCAAGTTAGTCTGGCCTCCTGGATAAAGTAATTGACCGTCTCAAAGATATCGTATATAATATACGAAGAACCTGTAAAGTAAGTGTTGTTGCGGAGGGAGGGATACAGGGTGGCGGAAGTTAAGGTAGGTAA
>SKJB01000162.1 GCA_007116145.1 Limnochordia bacterium
AATTGAATGCTTCTTTCAGTAATAAAATAGGAGCAAATTTCTCCAAGCCCGTTGTCACCATCATAGCATTCCATTCCTCCAAATCCGGATAGTTTAGCGATCTTGGGATTTTTGTTTATTTTGTTTTCGTTTATTGCCTTAACTCTTGAAAATAGGCTTGCTACATCATGATGACCAACATCTCTAAAACTAGCACGCATATAAATATCAGTTACCTTTTGTATATCTTCTTTATTCATTCCTGTACTCTGAAGCAATTTTACCATTTTGTTTTCCAAATCAAGTATACTAATTTTACCCATATCAAACTCCTTATTCTCATATTTTACTTGTCTATTGAGGCAAGCATCATGCTGTCCAAGCGTAGGATTCTCTCGATCAAAGGGAACACCTCTTTTACAACACCAACATATAGAGCATAGCAACCCTAATGAGCGCTGTCAAGTGATTAGCCACCGCTTTTTTTTATAAGTAGCAATCAAGGTATCCGCTAGGTGCTATGAAGGTGGTTCTTAGCCATGTGAAAAGTCGATGAAAGGGTGAAGTAATGAGTAGCATTGAAGTCTTGAGGCGTGGGTTGCTAGATACGATCCAAGATCAGGGTCGTTTGGGTTATCAACAGTTTGGGATACCCTGTAGTGGGGCTATGGATAACTACTCATTATTACTGGGCAACAGTATTGTTGGTAATTCCCCTGATGAAGCAGGGATTGAAATCACGATGACTGGCCCTAGACTGCGTTTCCGGGGGGACACAGTCTTCTCAGTAACGGGTGGAACTTTTTCGCCTACACTAAACGAGATACAGATTCCCATGTATCGTGCTATCCTAGCAAAAAAGGATGACATACTTGAGCTTGGAACAGCTTTACAAGGTATGCGTGGGTATATAGCTTTTGGCGGAGGTGTTCAATCACCGAAGCAGATGGGAAGTCGATCTACATATATGTTAGGTAGAATTGGGGGACTAGGCGGCAACCCATTACAGATCGGCGATATCGTCCCTTTAGGTTCACTGCCGTATAAGCACCTCGTTTGTTTAACAAAGCGGAATGCTATCGCGAATGATTTCATTCCTGTAATAGAAGACGAGGTCATACTTCGGGTCATTTTAGGGCCCGAGTTAGAGCGCTTTACCGAGCAGGCAGTGAGTAATTTTTTGCGCTACGAATATTGTCTGACCTCGCAGAGTAATCGAATGGGCTTGCGTCTTGCGGGTGAACCCTTATCCCATAGTCGCAGTGCAGATATCCTCTCTGCTGGTCTAAGTCTTGGTGCTGTACAAGTGCCAGGCCATGGTCAGCCGATCATCATGATGGTTGATCGCCAGACAACAGGAGGGTATCCGCGCATTGCTAATGTGATCAGTGTGGATATTCCTAAGTTAGCACAGCTCAGACCAGGAGGACGGATGCGTTTTCAAGCAGTGGATGTTCGTGTAGCTCATTCACTAATCGCCCAGGAAGATCAGAAAATAGATAGCTTACGAAGAGCTTGGGGTAGTACAGCGTATCAGGTGACAATGGATGGGCAAAGGTTTTCTGTGGTTGTTGAGGAAATTTAGCTCTCTTATGGACGATTTGTAAATTGTATACATGTATGTCTAGTCATTTTAGCAGGGATAGCGGATTTGTATCGAGAAACATCAGAAAAAAGGGGTACTTTATGGATATTACAATTAGCAATCAGGCGAGAATGGATATTCGTGATGGGTTATGGCTAGGTCCTACCCCTAGTCTAGCACCTGGCTTTACGCAGGCTAATTTGATAGTGCTACCCTCAAAATACGCATTTGATTTTTTGCTCTTTTGTCATCGTAATGCGCAGGCTTGTCCGGTGATCGATGTTTGCGAAGCGGGGAGCTATCAACCATTCCATTCAGCACCCGATGGCGATCTACGCACCGATCTGCCAAAATACTATGTGTATCGAAATGGAGTTCTCGTTAGTGAAAAACGAGATATTATCGAGCTGTGGACGGAGGATATGGTATCCTTCCTGTTAGGATGTAGTTTTACATTTGAGACCGCACTACGAAGAGCTGGCATTCCAGTTCGTCATATTGAAGAAGGAAAAAATGTGCCAATGTACATAACAAACATAGAATGCAACAAGGCTGGTCTCTTTCAAGGCCCGATGGTAGTGAGTATGCGGCCAATTCCGGCGCATATGATTGCTCTTGCTGTGCAAACAACCGCTAGATTTCCAAAAGTGCACGGGGCACCTATTCATCTGGGCAACCCGTTACACGTAGGAATTATGGATCTAAATAAACCAGACTTTGGAGATGCGGTAACCATTCACCCTGGTGAGATACCGGTCTTTTGGGCTTGTGGTGTTACTCCGCAAGCAGCGATTATGCGAGTGAAGCTGGATCAAGTGATTACACATGCTCCAGGTCATATGTTCATTACTGACTTGCGAGATGAAGAGATGACGGATTGAATAACAATAACTAAACGAGGTTAATATGATAGCAAACAGATATTTAGCAAAAATAAATGCATTAATAACGGAAGATTTCGGAAAGCGCGGCCTTTGCCATACTAATGACACCAGTGATTTTAATGAAGCTGTGTATTCTCTCTGGCAAAGTACATCTGTACTGATTGTAACGGGTTTTTGTATTCGAGATGTTATGCGGGGCGAAACAGATGGCCCATTAGGTGCAGTAGTTTTAGGTAGTGCTTTGCAACGATTAGGGAAAGAGGTGGTATTAGCAACCGATAGATTCTCCAGTCAGTTGCTAGACGTGTGCTGCCAAGTATATGACTTTAGTCCTGCTGTGGAACTAGTACCTTTCGCAGGAGCTTTGCAGTCTTGTAACGATATACTTTGCAAATACCAACCGTCTCACGTCATTGGACTAGAACGTCCGAGCCGTGCTAGGGATGGCCGTTGTTATTCCATGCGGGGAGAGGACTTAAGCGATATCATTCCAGATACAGATGGGTTTTTTAGTAGACAAGGAGCCAACCCCCCAGTAACTGTGGGGATTGGTGATGGAGGAAATGAATTGGGAATGGGAAAATACGCACTGGAACTCGCGCGGTCTTTGCCCAATGGTGATACCATTTGGGCTGCTACAGTGGCTGACTACGCCATTCCTGTTGCAGTGTCCAATTGGGGTGCTTATGGATTAAGTGCGGCATTATCCATGTTATCATCACAATTCCTACTCCATGAGCCCCATGTTGAAGAGCGGTTTCTTACTGAGATGATCAAGGCTGGTGCAGTGGATGGGTGTACAAAGCAAGCTGGTTTATCAGTTGACGGTATAGCTCTGCATATTCATAAAAATTTGGTTAAGCAACTTGGAGCGTTGGTGAATGATGGATCATAAACCAGAAGCGTAACATCGATCATGTAATTACTGAGGAGGGGTTCAATGCCAATTGATCTCAATTGTGACTTAGGTGAAGGGTTTGGGGCCTATGCAATAGGTCAGGACGAACAGGTGCTTGGCCATATAACATCTGCTAATATCGCTTGTGGATTTCATGGGGGCGATCCAATGGTGATGAACCAGACAGTGTCTCTTGCTTTAAAACAAGGAGTTGCTATTGGCGCTCATCCGGGTTACCCGGACTTAATGGGTTTTGGCAGGCGCTATATGGGATTAAGCCTTGATGAAATTCGGACATATACGATGTATCAAATTGGCGCGCTGCAAGCCATCGTGCGTGCCCATGGAGCTAGGCTCTCCCATGTGAAACCGCACGGAGCGCTCTATAATCGGGCAGCAAGTGATTATCCTACAGCGCGTGCTATTGCCGAAGCGATTGCTTTAGTTGACGAAAGCTTAGTTTTTTTAGGCCTCCCCTTTTCTGCTATGGAAAGAGCAGCTAATGATGTAAACATAACATATGCTTGTGAGGCTTTTGCAGATCGAGCGTACACCAATAAAGGAGAACTTGTATCAAGAGAGCAAGCAGGTGCTATTATCCATGATCCAAATGAAGTGGTAGAGAGAGTTTTACGAATGGTACAAGAAAATAGCATTCGCTCTATTGATGGAGTAGATGTCAGTGTGCGTGTAGATAGTATCTGTTTACATGGCGATAACCCGTCAGCCGTAACCTTAGCCCAGCGATTGCAGCGCGAACTCTTGGCAGCTAAGGTGGATTTACAGCCTTTAAAGCGGTAGATAGGAGGTTATATGCATGGAGTCGTATCCTAGGTTTTTACCAAGTGGTGATTGCGGTCTGGTTGTGGAGTTTGAAGAAGAGATCGCAAGAACGGTTAATGACAAGGTTTTAGCACTACAAGCGTATTTAATGCAAGCTAATCCACGAGTCTTTAGGGAGTTAATTCCGAGTTATCGCGCACTTCTAGTGGAATACGATCCCTTGTATATTACGTATCAAAAACTTGAAGCATACTTACACCACGCGTGCGAACAAGCAAGAAATAGTACTCCACAGCCCCTGGAATTGATTATCATCCCCACTGTATACGGAGGAGAGTTTGGAGCCGATTTATCGTTTGTTGCATCGTATAACTCGCTAACTCCAGAGGATGTGATTGCGATTCACAGTAGCGTGGATTATCCTGTATATATGATCGGTTTTACACCTGGATTCCCGTATTTAGGAGGACTAGATAGCCGTATTGCTTGCCCACGTCGCGCAACGCCTCGCATGAAGATCGTAGCTGGTTCGATTGGTATTGCAGGAAATCAAACTGGAATTTATCCCTTAGACAGTCCTGGAGGATGGCAAATAATTGGACATACTTCGCTACAATTATTTAGCCCCGAGAGAGAACCCGCGGTCTTGCTAAGACCAGGGAATCTTGTGCGGTTTGTACCAGTTTAATCGCTGGCGATATAGTAATAACCCCGTTTCCAACGTACACCGTTGGGAACGGGGTTGTTATGCTGATGCGATTAGGCGAAAACAGCTGCTTTTTGCTCAGCAGTTTGCGGACGACGGCGCCATTGGAGCATCCAGATCCCGACTATAATTGCCAGTCCAAGAAAATCATAGAGGAGGATGGGAGACACCAAAAGCAGGGCCGCGACAAGTAAGAGTATTCGTTCGTGGAGATAGCATTTTGTAACTAACCAATTTTGAAGAAATGCAGACATACCAACCAAACCAACACAAGTGGAGATGACTACTTTTACCACTTCAAGAAATGTGGTATCGATCATTAACAGGGCAGGTGCTAAGACAAAGACAACAGGGATTAGCATACCTGAAATATCAAATTTGAAACCCATGATACCTGTTTTCCATGGATCAGATTTAGCAATGCCAGCAGCTGCATAGGCTGCTACGCCAACGGGAGGGGTGTCGTCAGCAAGAATGGCGTAATAGAGCACAAAGAGATGAGCTGCAAGTAGCGGTACTCCAAACCCATTGACTAAAATGGGTGCGGTTACTGTTGAAACAATAATGTATTTGGCGGTGGTTGGCATGGCTAACCCCATGATAATGGAGGCGAGAATAGTCAATCCCATAGCTAGATATAAATTGCCTCCAGCCACACTGATCACGATATCTGTTAGACGCAAGCCTAATCCAGTTAGCGAGACCACACCAACAATAATTCCTGCAACTGCACAGGCAGCGGCAACCCCTAAAGCATTTTTCGCCCCGCGCTCGAGAGCGACTAATGCGTCTTGCCAAGTTATTCGGGTATGGGCTTGAATCCAACTGGCTGCATACACCAGGATGATCCCAATAAAGGCAGCTCGAAGTGGGGTAAAGCCACTGACTAACATGGCAATAATACCAAAGATCGGAATAAGCAAGTGCCATCCTAAACGAATAGTCTCCTTAGCAACTGGCAATTCAGCACGGGGTATTCCCTCAATGTTATTCTTACAGGCCTCAAAATGAACCATCATCATCATTGCAACGTAATCTAGCAGTGCTGGAAGTGTAGCTGCTAAGGCGATGGTTATATATGGAATACCCGTGATTTCTGACATTGCAAATGCAGCGGCACCCATGATCGGGGGCAGATATTGCCCTGTACTTGATGCTGCGACTTCGACTGCGCCTGCTACATGTGGCTTAAAACCTACTTTTTTCATTAACGGGATTGTAAACGAACCCGTTGTCACTACGTTTGCCACAGAACTTCCGTTGATACTACCCATGGCTCCACTAGCTAAGATCGCAGCTTTTGCAGGCCCGCCGCGCATATGTCCAAAAAGACCCATGGATAGGCGGATGAGAAATTGGCCCGCCCCGGTAACCTCAAGAAATGAACCAAATAGAATAAAAAGGAAGACAAATGTCGCAGAAACTCCGATGGGAATCCCAAAAAGTCCTTCTGTAGTAAGATAGAGATGCTCTGCTAATGATTCTAAGTTAGCGCCGCGGTGTGCAAAGATACCAGGTATGTGGGGACCAAGGTAAGCATAGCCTAAAAATATTAGACCAACAACAGATAAAGCAGGTCCTAGTGCGCGGCGAGTCGCTTCTAATACTAAAACAATGGTAAGGATACCAAATGCTGTATCCCACTGTGTGGGCCAACCAGCACGAAAGGCTAATTGATCATAATTTACAATAATATATAGTCCTGCAGCCACACCGAGTAACGCTAGCACTACGTCGTACCATGGTAGGCGCTTGAGATCGGATTTCTTTGATGCGGGGAATAAGAGAAAAATAAGACAGAGAGCAAATGATAAGTGGAGCGCGCGGTGGCGTAGAGCTTCAATCATACCAAACCCTGCCGTATAGAGATGATACAAAGACATAATAATCGCAATAACGGTGATGATTTTGCCTACAACCCCCGACAGATTGCGTTTAAGTCCTTCTACTTCTTCTACTTTTCGTCCGATTTCATGGCTTGTGTTCTTTTCAAGAGAAAGTTCCATCTAAATACCTCCTGCGTGTAGCTTTTAACTTTTAATGTGATACCATATTGTAGTAGCCTCGAAAGTGAAGTTGCGCACCATAGGGTAAATGCTCAAACGTTATTACACCGAGAGGAAAATGAATAGTGTATTTGTTATCAGGAACCACCATTACAATAAAGGTGCCAAGAACTACGTTGAGATCCTCCAAAATATAGGTGGTGCCAACTTGACGAAACGCTCCGAGTTCTTGTGAAAATGGTAAACCAGCGCCAAAGGATTCGTACCGAGTTGCTATCAGCACGAGATTGCCATCATTATCTAGGCAAAACTCCTCGAACACGTAGGTTTGCTCCACAGAATGGAGAAAGGATACGGTGAATGTCTCATTCGGGCGGAGGCTAAAGGTTAGAACCTGTCTTGGTATATCTGGGTCGGTGACGACAATGAGTTCTACCATGGATTTTTCCGTATCTGGAGTAGTTGCAAGAGCCTCATGGGATGTGAAAAATTCAAGGGTAGAGAGTACTACGAAGACCGCAGTGAGCATATATATCCATTTTGCATGAACTAAGTGATCTCGTCTAAACACTGGAAAGCCTCCTACGGTTACGAAGTCATTTAGATAGGTCAAGATTTGCGGTATGACAGTGCAAATCTTGACCTATTGACATGGGTAGGGCTAATTATTCGTTAAAGTAGCGTGCTGTTCCTTCGTGTAGTTCAAGTGGTTGACCATCTTGAGCGGCTTCTTTACTGATGCGTCCACCAGCAGAATGCAAGGAAGCAAGTGTTGCAAGGTTATCAAAAATTGCTTTTGTCGATTGATATACGACGTCAGCATTCACGTTCTCATGGGTTGCTAACATAGCCATTACAGCAACTGTTTGGACGTCCTCGTCGATGTTGCGGTAGGTCCCTGCGGGAATTGTTACCTGCGTATAGAAGGGATAATCCGCTGAGAGAGTTGAGAAAGCAGAGTCTAATACGGGGATGACACGGATATTAAGACTAGTGGCTAGGTCAGTAACAGCGGCCGTTGGAAATCCTGCAGTTAAAAAGGCCGCGTCTACATTTCGATCCCGGATGTTTGATGCTGCTTCAGCAAAGGATAAGTAATCAACTCTAATGTCATTATAGCTTAGACCATGAGCAGCTAGAATTTGACGTGCATTAGCTTCTGTTCCGCTACCAGCAGCTCCGACAGCGACTCGTTTGCCTGCTAAATCTGCTACAGATTCAATGCCTGAGCCCGCTAGAGTTACGATTTGAATTGTCTCGGGGTAAAGCATTGCAACACCGCGTAGTCCAGGCATTGCCCGGCCAGCAAACATTTCTGTGCCTGTGGCAGCGTAATAACCGATATCGTTTTGAATGAGAGCGAACTCTACATTGCCACGATCAAGCAATCCGACATTTGCGACTGAAGCTCCAGTGGATTGGACACTAACTGTAAGATGCGGGTACTGTTCAGAAACGATTCTTGCCATCCCGCCCCCTAATGGATAGTAGACACCTGCAAGACCACCTGTAGCAATTGTAACAAAGGTTCTTTGCTGTGCAAAGGCAAAAGAGCTCATAGCGACAAGAGCAAACATTAGCACGACAACGACAATAAATACATGGGGAATTCGTTTAAACATAATTTTTCCTCCTCAAATTTTTTCGAGTTACCCAGCGCTTCATATGATGCATAACCAACCATTTTGACAGTGTTAGTGGCGATCAGGCGATCAAATCTGCTCAGATAACTCCTTCTTGTAATACTTATGTGTTTTTATCCAGAACTCCTGCTTTTAATACGATGTATTCATGTGTTTTTTGCGAATTTAACAGCATGCATGTCGAAAGTGAAAAGGATTTTTCGCAAGAATGTTGAATTTTTCAGAAGGAGCAGCGAAATAATACGAAAAACACGAGGGAGTGTATTATGTTAAAACCTAATTTCGTTTTGAAAATTTGTGTTTTAGTATTAGCAATGGTTTATCTCATCGGATGTGGTGGAGGCGGTGGGTCAACTCCTCCAAAACCAACAACATACACACTAACTGTGACCATCGAGGGGCACGGTAGCGTTACGGGTGTCGCTACAGAGGGCAAATATGTAGCTGGTAGTGTAGCTACAATTAGAGTGGTTCCTGTTGCAGGCCATGCATTTGATACCTGGAAAGGTAATCATGGTTCTGAGGTGATCGAAGGTGTGGTCAATGATACATTTCAGATTACAATGAGCCAGAATAAGACAATTGAAGCCCATTTTGGTCAAGCTACTTCCTATAATCAAACAATCGTTGTTGACGAAGGGACACCAAGTGTTATCCTCCCAGATGTTACTGTTAGTGGTCTGCCAGGTGGTGTGACTCTTTCGGTCCAACCAGTCCCAGCAGAAGAGAAACTGGCGATCCTTGGAGGTGAGCAAGCAGCTGGTGAATTACTACAGTTTAGCGTAGATCGCTTAGATAAGCCTGTTGAACTTCGCATTGGGACAACCAATGATAATGCAGTTCTTTCATACTACAACGCCACACGTGGCAAATGGGAAATGGTTTCGGGTTCAACTGTAGTTACCATCCAAGGTAAATTATATGTAAAAGCGATGGTAAGTCACTTTTCTGTCTACGGTCCAGTAGTGAAGACTCCCTCGCTAGTAGCTGCTAGTATTACAGAAGCTAGTAATCCCGCGAAGGATGCAACAGTAATGGTAATGCCATTTGTACCAACAGGTTATACACTGAGCATTCACTCGTCAAGTGTACCTAAAGTTATAAGCACGAATGGTACAATAACTCCGCCAGATAAGAGCACTGCAGTGAGTTTGGTATTCAAGATAACACAAGGGTCTATCTCAGCGTATACCGATGCAATTACTGTGCTGGTTCCCGCCAAGACATATACGGCTCCCGAGATAGATACTGTACATGCTAAACGACTCGTACAGGGCTTACAAGCGGCGGACTTTATGACAATTGCTGTGAGCATGACAGATCACATAACAGAGTTGAACACGCTCTATTTTGAAAGCGATGTAATCGTGGATGCATTAATCGCACTAGATACAATTGCTTTTGTGTTAGCGCCTATATTCAATGAAACGTTGGTAGAACTTGATGAAAACTATCAATATTATTTTGCGTGGGATGGTGAGGAGTATGCATATTTTCAAAGAGGTAACGCAATTTCTAATGACCAAGGTCTAGCAAGCTGGGAACTCATTATCAATGATCAATTTCGACTAGGATATGAAACGGATGGCTGGCATATAGTGAAGGAATTGTTAGCCGATAATGTAATGAAGAGTGTCCTTGCTCAAACAATTCGTTCAGATGCTAACGTCACCTTTGATTTCTATGTACAGAGATTACCCGAAAACCAAGTCATAGTTGAGGGAACGTTTGATCTTTGCGTTAACGAGCTTGATGTTTGGGATATAACGCAAATTTGGTTCGAGGCATGTTATGTTGACGAGGAAGTTACCACACTTAGTGGAATGTTTACTCCAACGTTTTATGCAAGTAATGGAGAATTGCAAAGCTTTATCTTAGATGGAAGTATCACCTCCGATTATCTGTCTCTCGATGGAGTCCTCGCGATATCTGATATCATGCATACCGTTCGACCATTCCGTTATGCCAAGAATGCAAGTTTAGACGGAACGCTGCGCTTCATGGACACTGTAGAATTTGCAGGGGCGGTAGATATGGAATTTGGTGCTGTAGATAATGGAATTATTGCGATGACAAATGTAAGATTGACTGATGTAGAATACTGTGATCTTGTTGCAGATTGGCTGTTAGAGATCGACTTTTTTGGAGGGTGGGACTCTATGGGAGAACCGTGTTTCGATTATGATCTTCAGCTTAACTTTGCTGGGAATTATCATCGCTTACGTGGGCACTATGAGCAAGAGTGGTTACAAGATTCTTCTTATGGGTCGACTAAATTTATACTCGATGAATACCAGTTTAATCATGATCCTGCCTTGCAAGGTGAAATCGAAATTCGGCTTGGGGACGATCCAACGAGTGGTGAATTTGGTTTTCGAGTGGCTACAGCTCAACTTGCAAATGATAGTGTACAGTTAGATGTAGAAATTACACCGACTGAGAGCTTTCCGAAGGTAGTCGGGACAATGAGAGATAATGCCGGTAATCAACTAGCCTCGATTAAAAATAACACAACATTTGAGGTTGTGATGGTTCATTTTGCTGATGGTACAATGACTAGTTTAGATTTTGGATTCTAAACCGTAACAAATAAAGTTTCATCTATGGCAGAGGGTACGTTCTCGTTCCCGCTCTCGTTCTTCGTTATGCGTATGTCTAGTTGGGCGGAGGGTCACTTTTGATACAGCGAATTTTCTCAACGAAAACGATCGTGTTCTTATTTATTGTTTCCATAAATCTAGTGTGTTCTCATGCAGCATGCGCATCTATGGGTATGCATCAAATTCGGATGTATCTACAATTGGATTTAGGAAGTAATTTTGTAAGCTATGATAATATTCCTAAAATGCTATGGTTAGATGATATTCGCTGGGATCGCTTTCTGCCATTACTCACAAAACCGGGTATGGATTCGGATATTCTATTTAATCAAGAGACCATATGGCAGGGTGAATATCTGCAAGAACGTTTTATTATATCGCTGTATACATCGAATGAAAAATCGCTTTATGTAAAGGAAAGCACGGTGAACTTTCTTAGCCAACTCTATGGCCTTGAGCAGTTTGTACTTAATCACCACTATCCGATAAGCTATACATTTGAGAGTGCCACCCGGGCTGGGTTAAAGGGGCAATTTCGTGTTCTGCAGACCGCAAAGTTTGCGTTTGCAGCAAACCTCAATTTGTGGAACGTAGCAAACTACAACTTTCATTCACTACAGGGAGTTGGCTGGATTGATAATCAGTACGCATTGCAATTGAAGGCCGATTCGCTAGCGATAAATAATAGTGAAGATGACTTTCGAACGACACCGTATAGTTCATTTGGCTATGCAGCAGGAGTACAGTTTGAAGCACAACTGAGCAAACATTTAGGGGTAACCCTATTACTTGATAGTATACTTTATAGCGAGAACCGTAATCAGGTATACCGTAGTATTCAACATATTGATACTGATCGCATGTATCTTGATGCTTCTGGTGTGATTCGCTATCGTTCTTTGATTGAAGGTAGCTGGGAATACCGAGATGAACAGTGTTCTATGCCAACAGAAGTACATACTCGTGTCGTACTAAATTTGGATCCCGTGGAAGTGTTGTGGGGTCAAGCGTGGCAACAGGATTTTACAACTGATTTTTGGGTGAGTTATTGCTGGAACTCCTATCGTTTATGGGGGGGTGTTTTAGATAATTTGCACACCTATGAAATTCGGATGGAAACACCCAATCTGGTTTTTCGCGGTGCAACCGACAGTTTGAATCCAAGGCAAGCACGCTCGTTTGGTCTTGCAATCGGGTCGCAATGGCAGTTTTAGAACAGAGTGCTTTATTCCAATGATTTTTATGATATAATTAGATGAAACTAAGTTACTTTGAGGAGTGAAAAAGATGCTTATCCCATTGATTATTGCTTTTCCCTTATTTGCGATCTTAGGGATGACTAGATCTAAGGTTGCCCCAAAATCCCTCCACGGATTTTTTGGGATATTGCTCACACTCGTTCCGATGGTCTATGTCTTCATTAATGGTTCGGTAGCAACTCTGACAATCCCCTCAGTATATACTTTGTACTGGTACTTCCATTCCTACAGCTTTGTCGGAGCGGTGTCTTTCGTTGTCGTAGGCTCCATCTTAACCCTGTTTATCACCCAGTTTTTAAATCGTTCCCAGCTTATTGCGTTTGCAATTGCTCTTTCTAGTGCTTTGGGAATCACATTGTCCCAAAACTATTTTGGGCTCTTCGTATTTTGGGAGCTGTTAACGATTAGCACCTCTTTAATCATCTTTTTTGAAAAGGATACAGACCTATCAATTGGGAGGAACTTCCTGTTGACGCACTTAGCTGGTGGGTTAGCGTTGCTCTTTGGAATTATGTTACAGTTCCATGCTACTCAAAGCCTAGCTTTAGTTCCGCCTAGTAGCGGGCAGATCTTCTTCTTGATAGGAATTGGAATGAAAGTAGGATTTGTGCCGCTGCATTTCTGGATTCCTGCGACCTACAGTACAATCCACCCAGCCTCTACTGTAGCACTTTCCATATTTACCACTAAGGCTGGAATTGTTGTATTGATGAAGCTCTTCTCTGGATACGAACCCCTAATCTATATGGGACTCTTGATGATCTTTTTTGGGATTTACTCGTCTCTGTGCAAGCAGAACTTCAGAGAAATTCTATCTTATCAGCATGTGAGCCAACTCGGGTTTATGGTAGTTGCAATTGGGACCGGAGGTGCCTTGGGCGTAAACGGGGGCTTTATGCACATGACCAACCATATGATCTATAAAAGTCTGCTATTTATGATAACAGCCCTTATTTTCATCTACTCTGGTAGCGAATCTCTGAAGACACAGCATAAGAAACCACTATGGCTATTAGGGTTTGCGCTCCTCGGTTCTCTAGCTATTATGGGACTACCACCCTTGAATGGATTCGCTAGCAAAACGCTGATTAAGTATGCATCCTCTGATGTCATTCAGATTCTGTTGTCCATTAGTGCAGTAGGAACTGCCCTGTCTTTTGCCCGCTTTTTTTACTACGGATTCTGGCACACCTCCCCTTGCCAGCGGGTCAGTGACCGCTTTGCGCAGGTCGGCACTGAAGTCAAGCTCGCCATGGGTCTGCTGTCTGGATTAATTCTGCTGATAGGTGTTGCCCCTGGAATATTAAGTAGCATAACCCCGTATAGATATGAGAGTATGTACTCCCTTGCCGGGGCTATCCAGGCTCTAGGCGCAATAGCCGTTGGGGGTCTTCTGTTCGTTGTTCTGCGCACAAACCTGCAACCGGTTTTGGTTCGTCAGGTAAGTAATGGAACGTTCTCTAACACGCTGCTAGTACTTGCCAACAATTTGGTGGATTCGGTGGTTCGTTGGGAAAAGCATATAACACAACTGAATAATGCCCAGTTCATACTCCCTGTCCTAACCCTTTTGTTTCTCTTATTAATGGTGACTTCTGCACTGCAAGGCAAATTCTAGAAATAAACTCAAGTTTTGTTGTCAAATTGACAGAAACAAATTTGTCTGTTAAACTTGCTGTAAACCTAGTAATATAGCTGGGCTAGGTTTACAGTGTTAGAAGGTATTAGGGCAAACAGATCAGGAGATGAGTTAGTGAACCAAGACGTTATAATTCAATGCAAAGACGATATTGAACTTGCGGCGTATCCGACGAAGCCCGCAGTAGAGCATGGAACGGACTCAATGGTAACGGAAATTAAAAAGAGGGCAAAAATCATTGAAAAGCATCACGAAATTCTGATTGCCACTCGCCAATGTGGTCTACTCATTATCCTCCAAGGGATGGATGCCGCAGGCAAGGATGGCACTACTAAGCATATTGCGAGTAACCTAAATCCCATCGGCACAATAATCAATTCGTTTAAAGTGCCAAATGAGGATGAAAGGGAACATGATTATTTATGGCGTGTGCATAATCGGGTTCCAGCACGGGGAGAAGTAGGTATTTTTAACAGATCACATTATGAAGATGTCTTAGTTCCTATGGTGACCAATGAAATTACCGCTAAAACATGCCAAAAACGCTATCGGCAAATTAATGATTTTGAAAAAATGCTTGTCGAAAATGATATTATCGTGATTAAGTTATTCCTTCATATTTCAAAGAGTGAACAAAAAACTAGGTTAGAGAAGCGGTTGCGAAAACCACAAAAGCAATGGAAGTTCAGTATGGCCGACTTAGAAGCAAGAAAAAAATGGGGCGATTTTTCATGTATTTACGAGGAGACGTTATCGAAGACGAGTACCTCACACGCTCCATGGCACATTATTCCTGCAGATGATAAGCTTTATCGGAATTATCTTGTTTCGAGATTGTTGTTAGAAGTATTTGAGTCATTAAATCTTAACTATCCCGACCTTGATCAAACATTAAAAGATATTGTTATTGAAGATTAACAACATTATTTGTTAGCGTGCATTAAGCATATAACTTTGGGAATCAATCTCTGTTTCTTCACCCATAGCATGAATCTTCTCATAGTCGCCGGTTGCAGTAAGGTGCCAACTCTGGACATTATCACCAAGGTGAATGGATAGTATTTTAAGTACTTGCTGTTGAATGTCGATTTGTTCGATAGGGAAAAGAATTTCCACTCTACGATCTAAATTGCGAGGCATTAGGTCGGCACTCCCTAGATACAATTTTGGGTTTCCTCCATTGCAAAAATAGAAAATGCGCGTGTGTTCCAAAAACCTCCCAACAATCGATGTTACTTTAATATTGTCGCTAATACCCTTTAAACCTGGCCTCAAACAGCATATCCCTCGGATCTGGAGCTCTACACGGACGCCTGCTTGCGATGCTCTATAGAGGGCTGCAATGCATTCTTTATCGACAAGCGAGTTCAGTTTTAGGATAATGTGACCTTTACCATCTTTACCATGAGCATGAATTTCGTCATTGATTAGTTCTAGAATGTCTTGCCTTAGGAATTCTGGAGCCACTAGTAATTTTTTGTACTTTTGGTGATTGGCATAACCTGTTAATGAGTGAAATAATAACAGGACATCAGAGCACATTTCCTTGCGACAAGTAAATAGACTGAAATCGCAATACAACCTGGCTGTTTCTGGATTATAGTTGCCTGTGCCTAGGTGTGCGTAGCTAACAATAGATTTATTTTCCTGGCGCAACACTAATGTCATTTTTGTATGTACCTTTAGGCCCACCAACCCATAAATAACATGGACACCAGCTTTTTCTAGTTCTTGGGCCCAGGAGATATTGTTAGCCTCATCGAAACGTGCTCGCAGCTCAACTAAAACTGTAACCTGTTTGCCAAGAGAACGGGCACGGATTAAAGCTTTTATAATATCTGCGTTTTTCCCTACACGATACAGAGTTTGTTTAATCGCTAAAACATCTGGTGATTCGGCAGCAGCCCAGAGAAATTCTTCTACTGGCTGAAAGCTGTCGTAGGGATGATATAATATGAAATCATTTTTCTTGATGGAATCAAAAATATTCCTGACTAGTGGGCGAGTGGTCATGAGCTTTGGTTGAATCGGTGCATATTTTAAGTCTGGTCGATTAACGCTTGTTAGTTCCCATAGACATGATAACGCCAAGGGGTAGGTAGTTCTAATAACCTGATCGGGTGTGACGTGAAGGTTTTCTACTAATATTTTAAGGATATGGTCGGGGATTTTGTCTTGGACCTCTAACGAGACAACACCGCCAAATTGTCTCAGTTCTACCTGTTCTTGCATAAGTGTCCACAGATCGGCCGCGTCATCATCATCTAATTCGATGTCAGCATCGCGAATTACGCGAAACGGACTTGCAGCTAGTACAGAATACCCTGGAAACAATAGGTTGAGATTGTTAGCGATAATATCCTCTAACCAGACAAAGCTTTGTTCATTACAGTCCTCTTCGACTAAAATTGATTGCAGAGAGACCAACCGCTGTAATCCATCGGGTAGTTTCAAGCGTGCGAAACCCTCGTTACCCTGGGAATCACAAACAATTATAGCTAGGTTGACGCTTAGACTAGAAATATGTGGAAATGGGCGCGTAGGATCAAACGCCATAGGGGTAAGTATAGGAAAAATCATTTCGCGAAAGTAATCGGTTAAGTGACCCTTTTGCTCGTTCGATAGCTTAGAGTACTCGACGATGTTTATCTTCTCAGCTGCAAGTAACGGACTTAGTTCGTCATTCCAAATTTTTGCGTATTCTGCAAGCTGCTCGTTTACTTTTTTGTGAATTTTTGCTAGTTGTTCAGCTGGAGATAATCCATCTGGTGGTGCTTCTAGTGCACCTTTTACTAACTGTCTACGCAGGCCAGAAACGCGAATCATATAGAATTCTTCCATGTTACTAATATAGATGGCTAGATATTTAATTCGTTCCAACAGTGGATGTCGCGTATTGCGGGCTTCTTGCATTACTCGATAGTTGAAATTTAACCAACTGAGTTCACGGTTAAAAAAATTAGTTGGATCTGGATTTTTCATGATACGCTCCTCCTTGCTAATCAATACTATTATACTACAAATAGCTGATAGAGCAAGAGAGAATCAAGTACATATCGCATAGGATTACGAAAAAGAGGGGTGAGCATCATGGCAAAAAAGAAGGTTAAAGTGTGTAAAAAGTGTTCAGGATTTAATGTGACGAAGTTAGACGAAGTGATGAAGGAGAAACACTATAAAGTGGGATGTATTGGTAAATGCTCTAAGAAATACCCCAAACTTGCCGGAAAAGTCTATGGTTACATTGATGGTGATTTTGAGGTTTGTGACACAAAAAAAGAGTTTTTGGCAAAAATTGCTAAGTTATCTTAAGTGCCAAAGACCCTGAAACTCTCTCTGTATCGTTATAACAGGAATGTTAATAAGCATTTGAGTTGGAGGTAGTGTTTATGAAGTTTAGAGTAGGGAATTTTGATAATGTAGTAGAGCAAGATGCCCTGGTGTTGCTGCTTGCAGTAGGGGAGGTCCCAACGTTACCGCCTACATTAGTTAGTATTCAAGCTACTGTGGAGACGATAGTAGCCTGTAATGATTTTGAAGGTAAATTTAAGGAATCACTAGGATTTCGATTGTCGAATCCTTTGGGTCAAGTTAATAAAGTAGTATTAATTGGACTAGGCTCGAAAGCGGAAGTAGATTCGGAGAAATTGCGAAAATTGGTGGCCTGTGCTTACGG
This sequence comes from Limnochordia bacterium, assembly GCA_007116145.1. Classification (GTDB taxonomy): domain Bacteria; phylum Bacillota; class Limnochordia; order Darwinibacteriales; family DTU012; genus CSBR16-88. The sequence continues at coordinate 17,659 of SKJB01000162.1, forward strand.
AGAAGTAAAAAGGCTTAAGAGCAAGACCGCTTCCGTCATATTGCCTGAGGGCACTGCGGTTACGTTTGCAGAGCAAACCAAGGTAATGACAGAGTCGTTTTTGATGAGCATGTACTCTTTTGATACCTATCAGGGGGAGAAAAAACCTACTGGTGTTACCGAGGTTAGTTTTATTGTAACTGAGGATGACCTCGCTGAGGCTAAGGAAGGAATAGTCGAAGGTCAGATCCTTGGAGAAACGACTGTATTAGCTCGGCAGTTAGTCAATGAGCCAGCTAATGTGATGACGCCAGAGAATTTAGGTGAAGAAGTCGCCAAAATTGGTCAAGAAAGCGGCTTTGAGGTAGAGGTTTTCGCGGAAGAAAAAATAACTGCGTTGGGTATGACGGCATTTTTAGAGGTTGCTCGAGCTGCAGCGAACCGACCGCGATTGATTGTAATGCGCTATTTTGGAGATACAGGCAATACGCAACAGCTGCTTGGTTTGGTCGGTAAGGGTTTGACCTTTGATAGCGGTGGATTGTCTGTAAAACCCACGGAAAGCATGGTTTATATGAAGTGCGACATGGGCGGAGCTGCAGCTACTATTGGAGCCATGTCCGCCATTGCCCGACTAGGATTAAAGATAAATGTTATTGCAGTGGTGGCAGCATGTGAAAACATGATCGCAGGAAAGGGTTACCGGCCAGGAGATATTATTCAAACAATGGCTGGTAAGACAGTGTTTATTGGTAACACAGATGCGGAAGGGCGGCTAACCCTAGCCGATGCAGTACACTATATTGTAGCGCACGAAGGGGTAGCTCAGGTGGTGGATATTGCCACTCTCACTGGAGCTGCGGTGATAGCCCTAGGACACTCAACATCGTTAGTGGTTACCAATAATCAGGAATTGTATGCGAGTTTAGAAAAAGCGTCACAAGTTTCAGGAGAAAAGGTGTGGCAAATGCCATCGTTCCCTGAGTATCAAGAAATGCTAAAATCCAAGGTGGCTGATCTTACAAATTCTGCAGGTCGAGCAGGATCGAGTATTACAGCAGGCCTTTTTATCGGAGAGTTTGTTCAGAAAAAGCCCTGGTTACACATTGACATTGCAGGTACAGCCTGGACCGAGAAGCCTGAGGATTACATTTCCTTAGGTGGCACTGGGGTGGGCGTACGATTACTATATCATTTGGTTAAAGAGTTGTCGTAACTCTAAATACCGAGGCTGGGTAATACCATCCATCAAAGCGAAAAGCGAGACCCATACATCCTTTAGGACTGAGCTCTTGTGTAGAAAGAGCTCTATACGAAGGAAAGTATGGGTCTTTTGGTTATCTGTGACAAAAAACCTGACTTTACATAGATTTGATAATCCTCTGATGGTGCACTTTACATAGTAACTCTATACTAGTATTTGTAGGGGTAAATAAATGAAAACCTACATAGACAAAAGGGAGGCGTTATAAAGATGAATAAGAGAATGGTGTTAGTAGTTAGTCTTGTTTTTGCATTAGTTGTCATTAATATGGGTTCTGTATTTGCGGCCAATTTACAAATTGATGGTGCTGGAGCTAGTTTTCCTTATCCTATTTATTCCAAGTGGTTTGATGAATATCGGAAGATAGACCCTTCAGTCCAAATCAACTACCAGTCCATTGGCAGTGGTGGTGGAATTCGCCAGATCAGTGCGAAAACAGTTGACTTTGGTGCGACTGATGCTCCAATGACGGACGAAGCATTAGCTGCGTTAGATCGAGAGTTGATACACATTCCAACAGTAATTGGTTCGGTTGCTGTGGTCTACAACATTCCTGGAGTTCCATCTGGTCTAAAATTAACTGGCGATATTGTAGCCGATATTTACTTGGGTACGATTACAAAATGGAATGACGTTCGTATAACAGAGATTAATCCTGGTGTTAATCTACCAGACTTATCTATTGCTGCTGCTAGACGTTCAGATGGCAGTGGGACAACCTTTACATTTAGTGATTACTTGAGTAACATTAGCACTGTTTGGAAGGAGACAGTGGGTACCGGTAGTGCTTTACGTTGGCCTGTTGGTTTAGGCGCTCGAGGAAATGAGGGTGTAGCGGGTCTTGTGCGCCAATTACCTGGTGCGATTGGTTATGTTGAACAAGCATATGCAGAACAGAACAATTTATCGCAGGTTGCTCTTAAAAACAAGGCTGGATATTATGTAATGCCATCGTTAGTTGGTGCAAGTTTAGCTGCCGCTGGAGTTGAAATGCCAGATGATTATCGGGTTTCCATTGTGAATGCGGACGGACCAGATGCGTATCCAATTGCTACATTTACTTGGTTACTTGTTTATAAAAACGCTTTTGACCAAGCAAAGGGCCAGAAATTAGCCGATTTTATCTGGTGGGCTATTCATGAGGGTGATTCGTTTGCGATAGAGTTACACTACTCGCCACTACCCGAAGCTGTGATTTCAAAGCTACAAGGCACGTTAAAACAACTAAACTTTAACGGAAATACCTTCTTAAAATAAAATACTTTTAAATGTTGGTATAAGGAGTGAGAACCTTAATGCATCAACTACCATCTAAGGGCAAAGGCGCAACGCCTTCTGCCCTTTCGAGGTCAAAAATGCACGAAACGCTGTTAGTCGGAAGTGTTCCCGATCGCGTGTTCAAATTTGTTACAGCAACTGCTGCCGTGGTTGTGCTCGGTTTAGTTAGTATGATTGTATTTCAGTTGACCACAAAATCCTGGGAATCGATAACTCGGTATGGGTTAGCGTTTATCACTAGTGACATGTGGGATCCTGTTTTTCATGAATATGGCGCTTTGCCATTTATCTTTGGCACAGTCGCTTCTTCGATTATTGGTTTATTAATTGCAGTGCCTGCTAGTTTAGGTGTTGCGATTTTCCTATCTGAGCTCGCGCAAAAGAGAATTCGACGACCAGTTACGTTTTTAGTCGAAGTATTAGCGTCGATTCCTAGTGTTATTTACGGTCTATGGGGTGTATTTGTATTAATACCACTTATCCGCAGTGTTCAACCGTTCATTCAAACACGACTTGGTTTTTTGCCCTTTTTTCAAGGTCCACCCTTTGGGTATAGTCTGTTTACTGCGGGCGTTATCTTAGCTATTATGATTATTCCCACCATTACCAGTTTAAGTCGCGACGCTTTAAACGCTGTTCCAAATCATCAGCGTGAGGCAAGTCTAGCTTTAGGTGCTACTCGCTGGGAGACCATTTGGAATGTTGTATTACCCTATAATAAGTCAGGGATTATTGGTGCTATTATGTTAGGACTAGGGCGTGCTCTCGGTGAAACGATGGCGGTTACGATGGTGATCGGTAATCAACCAGAGATTAGTATGTCCATTTTCATGCCAGCGCAAACCATGGCTAGTTTAATTGCCAATGAATTTAATGAAGCAACAGAAGCTATTCATTTGAGTGCGCTAATCGAAATTGGATTTTTACTGTTCTTGGTAACACTTACGCTTAATATTATCGCTAAACTATTGATGATTCGCGTACGAGGAAAGGGGGCTCACAGGTGAGTTGCCGTCGTAAGTTTATAGACAAAGTTATGATTTTTGTCCCTTGGCTGTGTGTCGTTGTAACTGTGATTCCACTAATTAGTATTCTCGGCTATCTTATTTATAAAGGGAGTCAAACTCTAAATGTCGCTTTTATTACCCAGCTTCCAAAACCAGTTGGTGAGTCTGGTGGTGGAATGGCTAACTCGATAATGGGAACTGGAATTGTCGTGGGCTTAGCTGGAATTTTTGGAATTCCTATCGGTGTTTTAGCAGGGGTATACTTGGCTGAATTCGGTAAACACACGAAATTAGGGTGGATAGTTCGTTTCTTGGCCGATGTTCTCCAAGGAGTTCCATCAATTGTCATAGGTATTGTTGCCTATACGGTTGTGGTTGTGCCTATGGGTAATTTCTCTGCCTATGCAGGTGCTGTAGCTTTGGCCATGATGCTAATTCCATTTCTTACACGCACAACAGAGGAAGCCATATTAACGGTTCCCGAAGATATCAAAGAGGCTGGGTTAGCTCTGGGGCAGCCGTATTGGAGAATTATTCTTGGTATTGTGCTCCGCAGTGCCCGTGGTCCCATTCTGACGGGTATTATGTTAGCAATTGCTAGAATTGCTGGTGAGACTGCACCGTTACTATTCACTGCGCTAAATAATCGTTTTTGGCATCGGGGGTTAAATGGTCCAATTTCCACTCTAACCGTGCAAATATACAGCTATGCAATAGCTCCATTTAACGACTGGAATGCGCAAGCCTGGTCTGGGGCGTTAGTACTCATTTTATTGGTTACGCTATTAAATATTTTAGTTCGCACCGTAGCTCGGTCTCGTTATATTGAGCGGTCTTAATAATTTCAAAGGAGGGTTTTTCATGAGTATTGCTGCCGTTGAACGAAGTGTAGATCGCTCAGTGGTTAAACCATTGATTGCACCAAAAATAGGTTTAGAGCAGACATCCGTTATCACTACAAAGGATTTATCGGTGTACTATAGAGAACTGGAGGCCATTCGGTCTGTTTCTATGACTATTACTAGTAAAGCCATAACCGCCTTAATAGGACCCTCTGGTTGTGGTAAATCTACTTTCTTACGCACTCTTAATCGCATGAATGACACCGTTCTAGGTTTTTCCATTAACGGAGAGGTAGTGGTTGATGGTGAACGGATTTATAGTTCAAATGTCGATACAATCGCACTTCGCAAAAAAATAGGGATGGTCTTTCAACGGCCGAACCCTTTTCCCATGTCGATTATTGACAACATAACATGGGCTCTTACATTTCATGGAATTCGCCGTAGGGATGAGCGCGAGGCAATTGGTGTGGAAAGCTTAAAACGAGCAGGGTTGTGGGATGAAGTCTGTGGTCGTTTGAAAGATCCAGTGTTTGCGTTATCTGGTGGTCAGCAACAAAGATTATGTATTGCACGAGCAATTGCGTTGCAGCCAACGATATTACTAATGGATGAGCCGACTTCTGCTCTAGATCCTATAGCAACTCGCGTAGTGGAAGATTTAATGATCTCATTAAAAGAGGATTATACTGTTGTATTGGTCTCTCATAACATGGAGCAAGCAGCTCGGGTTTCGGATCAAACGGCATTTTTCTTGATGGGAGAGTTAGTCGAATACTCAGCAACCGAGAGTATGTTTTCTAATCCAAAAAACAAAACTACGGAAGATTATATTACTGGACGCTTCGGATAGGAGGTAGCTATATGCCAAGCAATAAAATAAGTGTAACCGACTTAAATTTGTACTATGGTCATTTACATGCGTTAAAAAGCATTAATCTTAGTATTCATCCGCAAGAGATAACTGCCTTTATTGGCCCCTCGGGGTGTGGCAAATCTACCATTCTCAAGACCCTAAATCGAATGAACGACTTGGTTGAGGGATGTAAGATTACAGGAAAAGTTTTATTAGACAGCGAAGATATTTATGGTAACGTTGATTTGAATTTACTTCGAAAGCGCGTCGGGATGGTGTTTCAAAAACCAAACCCGTTTCCAAAGTCGGTTTATGATAATGTGGCTTATGGTCCACGTTTGCATGGTATCAAGAGTAAGGCAGTATTGGACGATATCGTAGAAAAGGCATTGAAGGACACAGTAATCTGGGATGAAGTTAAAGATCGCCTGCGAGATAACGCTTTAGGGCTATCGGGCGGTCAGCAACAACGGTTGTGTATTGCTCGGGCGCTAGCAGTGCAGCCTGAAGTATTATTAATGGATGAACCAACATCCGCACTTGATCCGACGTCAACAGCAAAAATCGAAGAGTTGGTTACTGTGTTGAAAGCAGATTATACGATTGTAATAGTGACCCATAATATGCAGCAAGCAGCGCGCATATCTGATCAGACAGCTTGCTTTTTAATGGGCGAAATCATTGAATGTAATTGTACAAACCAATTATTTTCCGATCCAAAAGACAGACGTACAGAAGATTATATAACTGGGAGGTTTGGCTAGTGAGACATCATTTTGATTCTTTGCTTGATCAACTGAATGATGCAATGATTGTGATGGGTTCATTGATTGAATCTGCTATATCGAGTGCAACAAAGGCGCTTGTTGAGCAAGATAAGCAACAAGCCTTAAAAGCAATAGCGTTTGACCAGGAAATTGATCAAAAGGAGAAAGATATTGAGGCACTTTGTCTAAAGTTGCTTCTCCAGCAACAACCAGTGGCGCGTGATCTACGACAGATTTCTGCAGCGCTAAAAATGATTACGGATATGGAGCGAATTGGAGATCAAGCAACGGATATTTCGGAGATAACCATTCTTTTGGCGGACACATCGTATATAAAAAAGCTTGAACATATCTCGCTAATGGCGATAGAAACTGGTAAAATGGTTACAGACGCAGTGGATGCATTTGTGCAGAATGATCTTGTAAAAGCACATGGGGTAATCGATGCAGATGACATCGTTGACAACCTGTTTGTGACAGTAAAAAATGATCTGATTGTTCTAATTAATGAGGATGTTGCCAATGGCAGTCAAGCCATGGATTTGTTGATGGTGGCCAAATATTATGAGCGCATTGGTGATCATGCAGTAAATATTGCTGAGTGGGTAGAATTTTCAATAACAGGTACACACCGAAACAGCTTAAAGTAGAAAGTAGGTTGTGCTATGAGTATGATTTATTATGTCGAAGATGATACTTCAATTCGTGATGCAGTTGTATATGCACTAGAAGCAACAGAATTTAAGGCTGAGGGGTTCGAAGATGGAGCAACCCTTTTTACTAAATTGAAGTCGAAAATACCTGATCTCATCCTTCTGGATATTATGCTACCAGGAGAAGACGGAATTCACATTCTTAAGCATTTACGATCTGATCAACGTACAGCCAACATTCCGGTTATCCTCATTACTGCCAAGGGTTCCGAGTTTGAAAAAGTTATTGGGCTCGACAGTGGTGCAGATGATTATGTTGCGAAGCCATTTGGTGTGATGGAATTAATATCACGTATAAAGGCAGTATTACGAAGAATTCCGAAAAAAAAAGATGACGAGAAAATAGTGATTGGTAACATTGCTATTGACGCCTATGAGTATGAAGTTAGTGTTGCAGGGAGAAAATTGGAGCTAACCCTAAAAGAATTTGACCTGCTCTATTGTTTGATGAAGAATAAAGGGCGGGTTTTTTCTAGGAATGAGCTCCTGGATCTAATCTGGGGTTACGATTCAGAGGGTGAAACACGCACAGTGGATGTGCACATTGGAACGATTCGGCAGAAACTCGGTGATTTTGGTACTATGATCGAAACAGTGCGTGGGGTAGGTTATAAGTTTACCAGGAATGAGGGATAGATATGGGGCGTATTATATTGCGTAATATGGTTCTTTTGACACTCATTTCGGTAACGATCACCTCTGTTTTTACAGTAGGTGCAGTGTATAAGATCTATAATGATACCACCCGCAGTGAGCTGAAAGCCGACGCTTTATTCGTTTTAGGTTTGATAGACGAGAGGGATGACCTCGATCAGTTGACAGATCTAAGAGCAATTCAGAATTTTCATACGCGCATCACGACGATAGCTACTAATGGGGAGGTACTTTTTGATAACTGGGCTGATCACGAACAGATGGATAATCACCTGTCGCGACGTGAGGTGCAAGGAGCGCTGCAAGATGGATTTGCAGAGAGCTTTCGCCTCTCTAGTACTCTTGGTAGCCAAACGTTCTATTATGCAGTATTATTAGATGATGGTACCATACTTCGCTTTGCCAAAACAACAGAAAGTGTGATATTTACGCTTTATCGTTTATTGGCGCTAATCGGTCTAATTGTGCTAGGCGTGACTCTGGTCGCCATTTTCCTTGCAGGTAGAATGACAGAAGGGATTATGACGCCGATTAACAATATTGATTTAGATAAGCCGTTAGGAAATGATGTGTATGACGAGTTATCACCGTTATTAACACGGATTGCGAGGCAAAATAGATCCATTGATCAGCAGTTAAGTCTACTCCAGCATAAGCAAGCAGAATTTGAAGCGATAACAAGTAATATGACAGAAGGACTAATAATTCTAGATAGTACAATGCGAATGGTTTCACTTAATTCTAGTGCATTATCGATACTAAATCCAGAAACAGCGACTGCTCAGGAGTTTAAAGGAAAAAGTATTTTACTTTTAACAAGAGATATGGACTTGCAGAGGGCCATAACGAAAAGTCTGCTAGGAGAACGAGCCGAAGTAATACTATCGGTTAATGATAAGAGTTATGAAGTGTATCTTAATCCAATCTTTGATGGTAATAGTATTGGGGGTTTAATACTCATATTCCTTGATATTACACAGAAGTATGAAGTTGAGAAAATGCGTAGGGAATTTTCTGGTAACGTATCCCATGAATTAAAAACTCCACTAACTTCAATTTCTAGCTATTCGGAGCTTATGAAAAATGATATGGTTAAGCCACAAGATATTCAAAAGTTCTCGCAGCATATCTATGATGAAACACAACGAATGATAGCCTTAGTAGAAGATATCTTACAGATATCTCGGTTAGATGAAAAAGTTGTGCCAAATCCTAGAGTCTCTGTCAATCTATTGGAGCTTGCAAAAGAGGTTGTAGATCGATTAGAACCTGTTGCTATTAAGAAAGATGTCACAGTTTCAGTGACAGGAGAATCTTTGTCGATATATGGCGATCGGCAAGTTCTATTTGAAATGATTTATAACTTATGTGACAATGCTATTAAATACAATCGTAGTGGCGGGAAGGTAAACATGGACTGTGTGAGCCATGATGGAAAGGTAGTGCTAAAGGTTTCGGACAACGGCATCGGTATTCCCAAACAATACCAAGGTCGAGTTTTTGAACGTTTCTATCGAGTTGATACAAGTCATTCCAAAAAAACTGGTGGAACTGGTCTAGGTCTGTCTATCGTAAAACATGCAGTCAAACATCATAATGCCGAGATTAAGCTAGAAAGTGTGGAGAATGAAGGTACAACGATAAGAATCAGTTTCTTGGCAGAAAGTAGACGATTAGGCTAGTAGCAGACTCGTGGTCTATTCGTTAATACGCCCCTTCATCGTTGAAGGGGCGTATTAACGAATAGTAAAGGTTGATCTATGGCTGACGACGGAGGTGTGTCCACGGGTGAAGCCGTGGGCTTTATATTTAATCTTCAAGATTTCTTCAAAATGAATTTAGATTCCCTTTAGCTTTCTCCTCTATACTGTAGACAAATGATGGAGAGGGGTTTGATGTAATGATAAAACGATTGGTTTTTGCGATGGTGCTAATTAGTTTCTTGGTATCTGGAGTGGCTGCTAGTGAAGAATCTTCCTTAACTGGCAAAGATTTTGTACGAATGGGGGAATTTAAAGAAATTGTTGGGATCTTAGAGACTTGTCCGGATGAGGAATGGTACTGTCAAACTGCAGAAATTCTTTATGAGATCCACTTAGGAGATCATGACTTTCAGAGAGAGATCGGTCTCAATCTAACCCCAGGTGCCGAAGTCGTTGTCACGGGCTTTGTGTACGGAAATGATATGGCGGTAGTTTCCATAACAACTCCAGTGACATATCAATTACGGACTATGGCTGGTGTGCCTCTTTGGGCAGGAAGAAGTAGAGTTGCACAGCTAGCGGCGGCGGAGGGTTTTACGGATTCGAGTGCGTTTGGTGCAGAAGGAGGTTTTGGGGACTTCGACCTAGTTTCTGGTGAAGAACCAATTAAAGAAATCCATGAACAACCGAGTGCAGGTGTTGTTGATGATCAGCTCGAGCGTCGTAGAGGCGAAGGCTTGTATTGGCTACAACAGCAAGATGGGCTAGCTAGTGAAGGGTCTAGAGGACTTGCTAGCGGATCTTATGTTGCCGACGCAGAAATAGACTGTGGCGAAACAACCCCAGAAGTACAACTAGTAGAGTCTGATGAGTAAGAATCTAGGAGGTTCACACTATGAAGTGTAAATGTATAGTTATCTGCGGAGTACTGCTTATCAGTCTGTTTAGTCTAACATCCGCTGGGCAGGCATGCCGTTTCTTTTTTAATCACTCAAGGATAGAAACTACAATCGGAACCTCTGGGACGATTGCAGTACGTGTTCTCATGGATCACAATGATTGTTCACTCGAAGGGCACGTCGAAGGTATGCAGTTTAGTTGGGAAAACGTACAAGTTACTGCTGCGTCTCCTTGGAAGGAGGTCGGTAAGGATCTCTATGAAAGATCATTCTCGGTGACACTTTCCGAAGTCGGAACCGGCCACTTTAAAATTTTTAAAGATTGCACACGCGAAGGCTACGAAGAGGAGTCTATTCCTATTGTCGTACATCCAGGAGGTGACATTTGGCAGAGTGCTCGCAATGGTAACTATCCATACGTAAACTACTCAGATCCACTGGTAGTAAGTGGTGAGTTCCAACTGAATGAGCAGGCTCTGTTGATAGGAGATCACGTGATTGAACTGCCGAAGACGTTGGACACATTAGAGAAGGGTGCCCACGAAGTCACAGTCTTTTACGTAGAAGCAGACGATGCCAAACAAGCCATACTTATTGTTGGGCCAAATTACTATTATCGTTTTTAACATAACTACAACGTAGGCCCGATCGGATAGACGGAAGCGAGGAGTGATTATGGTTGTAAGAGAGCACGGAAGAGAATTAAAGAGTAGGATCGTTACATTGTGTATCTTGGTTCTATTGGTGCTTGTTGGCGTAGGTAGCAAAACACCGGTGCATGCGTTTGATCAAGGGTTTGGCTCTACGGATGGATTTGCCGTAGAAGATGGATTTGGAGACGCCGCTTTTGGCGATATGTCCGAGATAAATGAGGATTTTTTCGTGCACGATACCTTAGAAAAGCTCCTTCTCTTGCTGGCTTTTTCCCTGGTGAGTATAGTGATCTACTACAAAGCTCGGTTTTTGCGTACACTGCTATTAGTCACTAGTGTGTTGGTGCTAGGAATGTATATGAGTGGATTCTTGTGCCCGCTAGCAGCGGTACAGAACATCTTTCAAAAGTATCACACTGCCTTTCTCTTGATATTTCTTGTACCCATAATCCTAGCAATAACCATGGGTAGACTATTTTGCGGATATATATGCCCGTTTGGAGCCATTCAAGAGCTGTTACAAGTCCAAAAGTGGCAAATGTCTATACCAACAAAGTACATTCATACGATGCAGAAATTGAAGTATTTTTTACTGATGTACCTCGTCATTCGAGTAGTAGCGACTAGCAATATTATAGGTGTTGGGCATAGTCCGTTTGGAGCTTTGTTTAGGTTTGGCGGGACCACCACATCCATTGTAATTACCTTGCTAATTGGCTTGTTGTCGATTTTCATCTACCGTCCGTTCTGCCAGTTTATCTGCCCACTTGGAGCCTGTTTGGGACTGACGTCTTTAGCGAACAAGAAATCACCTCTGCCGGCTCAATGTACAGGGTGTAATCAATGCACGAAGCACTGCAAAATAGCAGCCATTTCTAAAGGGCGCATTAACAAGAGCGAATGTCTCTTGTGTGGGCAATGTGCTGATTCGTGCTGGATTCCTAAGAGTAAGCACTTGAAAGCGAATAGTAGTTAGAGCGGTGTGAATAAGCTGAAAAGCAGGCCATGGTGATGGTCTGCTTTTCGGTGTAGGCGAATATGCTAGATTGTGATCTGTTGAACCACAGGAAGTGAGCGACGGCACTGATTTTCCGATTTTTGAAAGGTAGCAGGGTTCATGAAGGGTATGTAGAATATGTAGAATATGTGGTTCTAGCAAGCAAATTAGACATGAGGGGTAGAGACAATGAAAGCATATCACTATAGAGATGGTGTTTTTGAATTTGCGGGAGCTGTATCTGTGGAGTCTAATGCAGACTGGGTAGCGCCGTGGCGCATTCAAGTGGATCAGTCGAAGTTATATCCATTCTTGATCGATAAGGCAGCGCAGGCCTGTTCTGGGATTCGAGTTACATTTGCGACAACGAGCGAAAACGTATCGCTTTTTATCGAGCCGTGTAGTGAGGCTATCTGTTTGGATCTCTGTGTTGAGGGTTTATTCGTGGAGACAATACAAGTAGAAGCAAACACAGAGGAGGTCACCTTTGCTCCATTAACTCCAGGGAAAAAGCTTGTTGAGATATGGCTAGACCCGCGTTATCCGCTCCGTTTACGGGCTGTTGCCATTGATTCGGATGCAGACATTACAAAAGAGGAGCGAAATAAGCCGCGGTGGGTTCACTATGGCAGTTCTATTAGTCATGCTAGTACTGGTCGTACTCCTACAAAGATATGGCCCGCACTAGTCGCAAACCGAGCCGAACTTCATCTAACGAACTTAGGTTTTGGTGGAAACTGTGTTTTTGAGCCGATGATTGGTCGCTTAATTCGCGATCTTCCAGCTGATTTCATTTCTTTAAAACTAGGTATTAATGTACATCGTGGCGCATTAACTCAACGAACTTTTGCTCCGAACGTAATTGGCTTAATTGCGTTAATTCGCGAAAAGCACCCTCATATTCCGTTGGCAATCATATCTCCAATTATATGCCCGCCTCGAGAGTCGGAGCGGTTCCACCAGCAGAGTTTAACTCTATGCGAGATGCGTAGTATTCTTGCTGATGTTGTAGCCACATTTCAACAATATGGAGACCGAAATATTCATTATGTTAATGGTTTGTCTATTTTTGGAACCAATGACCTACAGTATCTCCCAGATGAGCTTCATCCTGATGCTGAAGGTCAGTTTGTTGTAGCGGATAACTTTACTCAGCATGTTGTTAGAGAAATTTTTAGTAAACCATAGTAAACCCAAGCGTTTGTAAAGGAGGGATTACCACGTCCTAAGGTGAACATTGAAGTAATATATCGGTAGTTATATCATAGCGCAAGTGTTCGTTAGTTTTAAAAGGAGAGTGTTAAAACATGAATTTAAAAGAAAGAGCTAGGGAGTTGCTAAAAGGATTTAAAGGTGAGGATTATACGTTCGGTTTTCAAGTCCTATCTACTATATCAGACTATGCAAGTACATATGGAAAGCGAATCCTTGTTATAGGCAAGGAGGATCACTTAAAGCCTACCATCAATCAAATAAGAACAGACTTTGAGAAGAAAGATATCGTTATTGTCGGCAATCAAGTGTTTGCTGGAGCCCATCCGAATACTCCAATGGAAGACGTTTACCGAATCACTAGCTACATTTTGCATTTTAAACCAGATTGCGTTGTTGCTATTGGTGGTGGAAGCACGTTAGATGCGGTTAAAGCAGCGAACGTGTTAGCTACTCTAGGGAGCGAGAGTCCAGATATTGATAGTTATTTCGGTGTAGGATTAGTAACCGAGGCTCTAGAGCGTAGTGGCAAGGAGTTGCTGCCAATACTAGCGGTGCAAACGGCTAGCAGTTCGGGTGCGCATTTAACCAAGTATGCCAATATCACCAATATGTATACCAAACAAAAGAAACTGATTGTCGATCCAGCTGTTATCCCCAAGAAGGCCGTTTTCGATTATGGACTGACCCAAAGCATGCCGATGGAATTAACGATTGATGGAGCTTTAGATGGAATGGCTCATTGTCTTGAAGTGTATTTTGGTTCAACGGAGTCGTTTGAGTTACTAACAGAGATAACTTCGGTGGCAATGGGTCTAACCCTTGATGCTATGCCTGTTTTGTTACAGGATCCCAAAAACCTAGATGCCAGAGAATCATTGGGGTTAGCTACGGATCTTGGAGGGTATGCCATTATGATTGGCGGAACAAATGGTGCCCATCTAACGAGCTTCTCTTTGATTAATTTAACCAGTCACGGCAAGGCTTGTGGCATAATGAACCCGTATTACACTGTTTTCTTTAGTCCGGCTATCGGACGACAACTCAAGGTTATTGCCAACGTGTTTAACCAAGCAGGTATAATTGATGCTAGTTATCTGGAGCTTACAGGTAGAGAACTTGGTGAATGTGTGGCACATGCGATGATTACGTTTGCAAAATCGATTAATGCTGCGACAACCTTAGGAGAGCTTACGGGTTTTTCGCTGGACTACATAGGGCAAGCTCTAGCGGCTGCTAAAAATCCACAGCTAGAGATGAAGTTAAAGAATATGCCCGTGCCTCTTAATTCGTCATTAGTAGATAAATATATGGAACCCATATTACAAGCAGCGGTTATTGGGGATTTTCGCTTGATTAAAACTATGTCTTAGCTGTAATCTACAGAGCTGTTGGGAGGCTTAGTAATGAAACGGGTGAACATTCCTTTTATTTCAAAAAACGTAGAGATCGAACTACCCGATGAAACCGAAGTGTTATCGATGCAAACGCCTCAGCCGTTATCCAATGAAGCGCAAGCAATTCAGCAGGCATTAGATAATCCTATTCAAAGCTTGCCACTAGAGCAAATTGTTGAGGCAAAAAAGACTAAGAATCCTCATCCAACTGCAGTTATTGTCATCTCCGACAATACAAGACCTGTGCCGTATACAAGTGACAATGGGATTCTTTGGCCGATCATAGAGAGGCTTCTTCATGCTGGTGTTAATAGGAGGGATATCTGTGTCCTTGTTGCCACTGGTACCCATCGTGCTATGCATGAACAGGAACTACGAGAGATGATTGATGAACGAGTCTTTTTGCATGGGATACCCGTGATAAACCATAATTGTCGGGATGCAGCTAATTTGTCTCACCTTGGGAGTACGAAGCGAGGGACAAAAGTGCTGGTTAATAAGAGCTATTTAGATGCAGATATTAAGATTTTAACGGGGTTAGTGGAAAGTCATTTTATGGCGGGTGTATCCGGAGGACGTAAATCTGTTTGCCCAGGACTGCTTGGTGAGGAAGGTACATATGTTTTTCATGGAGCAGAGATGCTAGCATCAAAAAACGTTCGTGATCTAAATATAACGGATAATCCTGTGCATGAAGAGGCTTTAGAAGTAGCTATTATGGCGGGTGTAGATTTTATCGTTAATGTTACCTTAGATCATGCATTTAAGCTAACAGGTGTCTTTGCTGGACACTTAGTGTACGCCCACGAAGCTGCAGCAAGGTGTTTAAGAGATTATGTTGCGATTCCTCTGGATAAACAATATGATATTGTGATTACACATGGTGGTTATGTGGGCTTGAATCATTATCAAGTGGGTAAGGTAGCCGTTGTAGCTACACAGGCTGTTAAACAGGGTGGACATTTACTTGTGGTAGGTGATAATACCGATGTCGACCCTGTAGGCAGTTTAAATTATAAAACCGTGCTTTATCTTTTGAAGCTCTTTGGAGTTGAGGGATTTTTGCGATTAATCCAATCTCCAGATTGGATATTTATACCGGAACAATGGCAAGTGCAGATGTGGGCGAAGCTATTTGCACAAATACCACAGGAACATTTTCTGTACTACAGTCCCCAGTTCGAGCAACAACACTATCGAATTATTCCTGGATTTAACGGAAATGATCTATTAAGCAGTGCTAACCAATATACCCAATCGTATGATTCGATGAGCAAAGTTATCCAATATGGAGTTTTGCGAGCCCTGAAACAGTTAGAAGAAGCGGGAATTAGTAAGCCTTCGATGGCATATTTAGCTGACGGACCGTATGGGATTATCGTTTTAGATAACTAGTTAGAACACCGTCGACTTAGTGAGAAGCAATTCAATGATCTTTTCCCCGCTTCTTGAACTGTCTTTGAAATAGACTTACTAGGTTATTTATCTGTTTCGTATAGTTCCCTGAAAGATTCTACAATCTGCACCGCTTCAATAGTCATTGTATGTATATCCTCAACGAGTGCTTGAATTGTAGATAGACGAGAATTGTCATTCGTCATTTCGGCTCGTTCTGCTATTACGCTGATTGTACAAATAGCATTTCTTAATTTATCGGTTAATAGGTCCTCTAATGACTCCAATCGCTTGTGCTGGTAAGTTTTCATCGAAGTGTTTCTCATCGCGCACATGTCGTCGTAAATTAGAACGCAACTACCAACCGCACCAATGTTTTCGCGGGAACTTCTAGTGGGGAAGGTCTGTGATACCAAAAATTTTTTTTGTATATCTTTTGCTAATATCACTGCTTTCACCTCCGTAAATTTTTACCACAAAATCTAGACCGCCAGTAACACTAACGACTATTAATATACTTCGATGTAGGTATGTTATTATCCTTTTGTTAAACAAAAAAATTTCGCCAACTATTAACTTATTTTAACAAATCAATTTTTTGCGATTATTTATAATTTTGTTTATTTAGAGGATTATTTAGATCGGAAAGCATGGTGTCAGGTGGAATTGGACAGAATCCTTTTATTCTGGGAGTCTTTAATTAGGAGTTTCGCGTAGCGCATCAAATTACTATAGGATCTCTGAATGGCTTCATCACTCGCAGCGTTAAACAACGATATCTTTGCGCTTTGTGAGTTACATTCAATAAAC
>SKJB01000058.1 GCA_007116145.1 Limnochordia bacterium
CAGGCAGGCCCAGTGGCACCACTGGCATAGTCGAATGGAGTCCAATAGATCCTACTATTTGCGGGATACTCAATCCCTGGAACGGTCTGGTTCCTCGCTACGGTAATCATTGCTCTTGGCGCAGTGCGCGCTGCTAATTCCCACTCGTTGCTTGTGAGAAGGCGGAAACCCGTTGCATCCTTTTCATCACTAATTAAATGCGTTTCAGTCGTGGCATTTCTATATACCCCCTCATGCGATCTATATACAGGTTGCAGAGTTGTCCCGTGTATAAAATTGTAATACTCTGTTAGAGCATTACACCATACGATACTATCGTACCAGGTTATCGTCGTTACGGGATGCTGTGGTCCAGTTAGTTGGGTTGACTCATTACCACCATAGGTACTCCCCTGTTTACCTGCGTTTATAAAGAAATATCCATTGTCAATAGCCCAAGAATAAACAATCAACCAAAGTTCATATGTAACAGGTGTTTCGGCGATCCAGAAGCGCTCCTTGACTGTCCTAGCATCCTCGTTAGTAGAACCCGCAGGAAAACTTCCACTTGGTGCTAACCGCATGAAAAAAGTAAGATCGCCAATGGAATGAGAATCACGGTTCAAGCTCGCATTAGCTATTCCTGTGAACCAACCCAGTAGTAACAAAACGAAAAGGGGACTAATCAACCAGCAAAGCTTCCTTGCAGATGTTATCTTTCGTGTGATCATTTTTAATGCCTCCAATGGTAACTATGATGTTCATACAGTCTAGGTTTAAGGGGTGCGACCGATCCTTAATCCTGTAGTAGAGTTAGGACCGCTTCTAAACGACATTCTATCGACTCGTAGTCTGAAAGCATCGGAAGTCCAGCTTCCGCCCATAAACGGTCGCATATTTGAATTTGCACTTACAGACGGCGAATTTACCCATTCACTAACATTTCCACTCATATCATAGAGACCAAGAACGCTATCGTTAATAGGTTTTTGCCCAACTGCTTGGGTACGACTGTTACTATTCACCTTGTACCAACTAACAGCTGCCATTGCCCCCTCATTTGTGTAGAAGTCCGTTGCTCCAGTTACATAATTCTGGGGTAACCAGTAGAACCCTCTTCTTTTTATGACCTGTAAGTTCAAGGGATGATCAGTTGGTTTTGACGGCCCGAGATACCGTGCTGCTATTTCCCATTCGTCTCTTGTAAGCAAGCGAAAGCCCGTAGTCGCAGGTTTTTCCACTAGCGAGTCATAGGCTAACAGGTTTTTAGAATCTTTAATAATATCATCTCCGTCATAATACACCCTTGTATACTCTGTGCCATGGAGAAGATTATAGTACTCTGTAAGTGCATTCAACCAAACAACACAATCGAGCCAACTAACCGTTGTTACTGGTTCTGTTTGCCTATCTGTAGGCGCTAATCCTGTTACCGAATTGTTTCCTTCTCTTCCCGGATTACCAAATACATAGCCATTGCCTGTAGCCCAGGTAATGACCTCATACCACAGTGCATAGGTGACAGGTGTTTCTGCTATCCAATAATCACCATCAACTATTCTCTTTGGAGGTTGTTCAAATTCTAATTCACGAAAACGACTGCCTGGTACTAAACGCATGTGAAATGAAACATTGTTAAGGGAGTGCGTTACCTGTTCGGTTACTAATCCCTCTAAGTCTTCACACCCAGTTAACAATATTGTACTTAGAAGTACTGTGACCAATAAAACATTCTTAAGTTGTATCCACATTCTACTAGTGCCTCCTTAAGTTCACGGAAAACTACTTACATCAATAATTATTCTGCAAATTAATGTGAATTTCTTTACAATTAATGGGGCACGGGTGCAGTTTCGGGATTCATTTTTATTGAGTAAGATTAGCTCATCAAACGTGCCATATGCAGACAAAAATACCAACCTTGCTTCATTGTTATAAAAGTTACCGCATACATAACGAATATCAGAATACGCATAAGACTTGAAAAAGAAGTTGTAGTCAAAGATTGGGTTGTAAGTATTCACTGAACCCGCATATGCATTTTGATAAATCGAAATTTCCCGGATCATAGGATCCCAACCTTCGTAGATTGGTGGTACTTCCGCGTTAAATCACTTTGCTTTTATTATATCATAATTTTATTATAGTTATGCTAATGGGTCAATTCTGTGCAATACTGTTGCAGGATCTTGGTTATTCTTACCTTAGCAGGAAAACCCTAGTTGTTTGGTAAATAGAAATGTATATTGAAGAAAAAAACAGCTAACGAAGACCTACATGTTCAACTCAACAACATGCTTCACTTAAGCGATCAACAAGAACTCCTCCAAACCCTTGAATACGAAGACATGAATATCCAATTCTTCTAGAAATCGAGGATGTAATCGAAAAACCATCACCAAAAACCACACCCTCGACCCTAGCCTTTGCAGCCCGGTATATCCTACCAGCCAGTATCTTTGATGCCTTAGATCGCACTATTCCCGGTAAAGGCGGAGAAATCCAATTAACCGATGGCATTCGCTTGTTACTGAAAGAAGGCACCAAAGGCTATTCTGTTAGCCTCACAGATAAAGAAAAACGCTATGATATCGGCAATATGGGCTCCTACTTTGAAGCCTTTGTCGACTTTGCCTTAAACGATGAAAAATTTGGGTATCAACTCAAACAATACCTTTATCATATATTCAATATCTAAACAAACGGATGTAGGGAGGGAAATCATGCAAAAAGACCAAAGTATAGACGAAGCAAATATTTTAGCTGACGATCGACACTGTTTTGCTTGTGGTAAGACGAATTCCATTGGGCTAAAATTAGGTTTTACTTATAAAGCGGAAAAGGCCAATACGAGTATAAGCTTTAATGTTGATCATCAGGGCTGGGTCGGAGTGGTCCATGGTGGTTTAGTGAGCACAGTGTTGGACGAGTGTATGGCTCACACTATCCGCAAACACATCGGAAGCGCTGTAACTGCCTCAATGAATGTGCGCTTCCGACGTCCTGTGCCTGTTGGCGAATTAATCTTGTTTGTTGGTGAGATTGTTAGAAGGCGGGGAAAAGTTATAGAGACCAGAGCATCGGCCATACTCCCTGATCAAACAGTTGCTGCAGAAGCAACAGCCATATTTATGCTGATCTAGTCTGCGGGGTCACCTTCATCAAAAATAATTCTAGTGACTCCAAATTAGGGGTGATGTATCCATTAGTATTTCGTTAGCCA
>SKJB01000154.1 GCA_007116145.1 Limnochordia bacterium
ACTCAAGCGATTGAAAAAAACGAGAGAGCTGATCATCGGCTGTCGTTGTGGAAGCCTGATCGTTTCTAAGGAGGGCATCAATTTCTGCTTGGGATAAGATAGATTCGCTCACAAGTCTTCCTCCTCCTTCATCATCACTATCTATTGAATAACTAAATCAATAAAGAAAAGATCAACAATTTCACCGCTGTTTAAGAGGTGATTAACATTCTGCATGATTTCAAAACGGAGCAATTCAAGCTGATCGGGATTGTTAAGCTGATCCACGGTTTTTGCACGTAGGATAGTAATTATGCGATCGCGAATCTGGTATTTTCTCGTTTCAATTTCGTTAATTGTTGCCCGTTCTGATACTTCAACCACAATATCCGTTCGAATAAAGCGAGAGGAAATGTTCGCTGTCAGATTTACTGTAAATTCACCAATATGATAGGTTGGACCAATGTCTCGATTCTTCTCAACAAGATCCTCGCCTTCAGGTATCGCATTCTTCGGTTCAACACCAGAGAACATCAAATACGTAGTAAACGAAGTAGCCACGATTGCAATAATTATTAGGGCTATTGCCGCAATTAATAGCTTTAAATCTACCTCTACCTTAGCCATTGTGTCCACCTCGATTTATTAGTTTGGTTCTTCGTCCCATAGATCAATTCGCATAATCACAATATCAACGCGCCGGTTTTGAGCTCGATTACTTTCCGATATATTCGGGAAGACAGGGCGAAACTCTCCATACCCAGCTGCCGATAGTTTGTGCGGATCAAACCCTTCCCGCTCTACAAGGTATCGGATCACATTGGTCGCTCTATGCGTGGATAACTCCCAATTTGATGGGAACTGGGGAGTATTAATAGGGAGATTATCTGTATGCCCTTCAATGCGCATCGGATTGGGTAATTCTCTTAAGATAGGACTAAGACGTTGCAGGATCTGAAACCCTTCCTGCTTTAGGGTTGCTCTTCCTAAGTCAAAGAAAATCTGATCGGCAAAACGAATCGTTAAGCCTCGTTCCTCTAATTGTAGCTGAACAGAACCCTCTATACCTTCTGTCTGTAGAAACTCCTGTAATTTTGCTTCTAACTCTCGTAATTGCTCTATTTCTAAAACAGATGATCGGGTCTGCAGGGTATAATCTGTTGTAACGGTCTGCCCTCCATCTAAAACCCCTATACTACCACGAAAAGCAGACATAATGGCTTGAAACTTTTGTACATCAATGGTTGAAAAACCAAAAAGCAAAACAAAAAAAGCCAGCAATAATGTAACCATATCTGCATATGTGGTCATCCACAGCGGTGCCCCTTTGCTTTGTTCTTCTGGTGTGGATTTACGCATTAGCAGCCACTCCCTCGTCTGGAGCATCTGCAGACTCTTGCTTACGTTGATCAGGCGGTAGGAAAGCCTTTAATTTTTCTTCCACAATACGCGGGTTCTCTCCAGCCTGAATGGATAAAACGCCTTCAATAATAATCTCTTTATACCGAATCTCTTCACTACTGCGCAACCGTAACTTAGCGGCTAACGGCAGAAAAAACAAGTTGGCAATAACGGCTCCATATAAAGTAGTTAAAAGTGCAACGGCCATACCAGCACCAATCAAGGAAGGGTCGTCGAGTACTTGGAGCATCTGAATTAAGCCAATCAGTGTCCCAATCATCCCAAAAGCTGGAGCATACGCACCCATCTGTTCAAAAATTCGCTGTCCACTCTTATGCCTTTCTTCTAAAAAAGCTAATTCTATCTCCATTATATTACGAACTAATTCGGCATCGGTACCATCAACAACAAGTTGAACGCCTTTTTTCAAAAAGTCCTCGTCAACACTCTGCGCTTTTTCTTCAAGAGCAAGTAGGCCTTCCCGCCTTGAACTCTCCGCAAAATCGACTAGAGAGTGAATCATCGCTGTACTATCGTTTTCTTTTGATACTAAAGAATTCTTAAAAATAGAGACGATACCTGTCAACTCTTTGAGCGGAAAGTTTACTAACGTAGCTGCGATTGTTCCTCCAACTACAATGAGAAAGCTCTTGAGTTCCCAAAAACTTAAAACCTGTCCATCTAGTGCTATGGCACCTAGCAGCAAGCCTGTTCCCAGAGTTATCCCGATAATTGTCGCTAGATCCATGTTCAACCCCATTTCATTTTGGAATAGGGGCTTTTAACAGCCCCTATGTTTGCATTATCGTTTTAAGTTTACTAATTCCTGTAGCATTTCATCGGACGACGTAATAATTCGCGAATTAGCTTGGAATCCTCTTTGGGTGATAATCATATTTGTGAATTCTTGACCCAAATCTACATTAGACATCTCAAGGGCATTAGACATTATAGTGCCATAACCTTCTCCAGCTGCCATTCCATTAATTGCACTTCCCGAATTAACAGACTCCGAAAACATCGTGTCACTGCTTTTTAGTAAACCCGGCGGGTTTTCAAAACGAGCAACAGCAACCTGCGCTAAATTACGCGTCAAGCCATTGGAATAGCTACCAACAATTGTACCAGTAGGATCAATAAACAGACTGTCTAAGGTTCCACTAGGAAAACCGTCTTGACTTCGTACAATTACACTGTTACTTTCAGAAAACTGACGTATTGAATGGAAATCTACTGCAAATTCAAGATTTGCTGCTCCAGCAGGATCGAGCATACTAGAAGGAATAGTTACTTGCCCGATTCCGCCCGTGTCCACTGTTCCGTCTGGCTTAAAGCTAATTATCCGATCAGCTGCACTACCAATTCCACGCTCATCTTGATTCACATCGTCTTCTAACGTAACACTCCAGCCCCATTTATTAGCATCAGTTTTTGTAAAGGTAGTTACTAATCGATGACTGCCGCCCAAAGAATCGTAGACCATAGCCACACGTCGGATTTGACTGTCCTCATCGGGATCCGTTATAACTGTAGCATCTGTGAAGGCGCTTAAGTTACCGCCATATTCAACAGTATTCGTGGGTTGAGGGCTGATTGTGCGCCGATCCGAAGAAATGCTTAAGGATTGAGTATGTCCTCCGGTATCGATTACTTTCCCAAAAGGATCAACATCATAGCCTTGTAGCTTCATGCCATTTACTTTAGAAACGAAGTTACCCGAACCATCTACATCGAACATACCTGCTCTAGTATAATAATTTCTACCTCCGTCAGATAGAATAAAGAATCCTGTTCCTTGAATCGCTAAATCTAATGCGTTGCTAGTAGATTCTGTGCCACCTTCGGCGTGATTGACATCAATGGAGCCTAGAGTTACTCCCAAGCCGACTTGGTCGGCACTAACGCCTCCTCTATTTCCTTGCCCTGCATATGCTTCTCGCATAGTTTGACTTAACGCTTCTTTAAACGTTGTGCGTGACCCCTTGAAACCAACTGTATTTACATTGGCAATGTTATGACCGATAACATCCATCCGAACTTGATGTGTTTGCAAGCCAGATACACCTGCAAATAGTGAACGCATCATGTGTTTATCCCCCTTGTTCTTATAACTCAGCATCCATCATTCCGCTAAGTTGGGCTTCCTTATTAGAGGTCCAGCCCTATCTCTGTTTATGTTATTACTGCACTGTCTATATTGGTAAATACATTTTCTTTTACACGTTCCTTATTAATGGCTGTAATGACCGTTTTATTAGCAACACTAACTACAAAAGCTAGGTCATCTAGCATGATCAGGGATTCTTTCCCACCCTTTAAAGCAAGTCGATCTACAGCATCTTCCAACTGATTAATTTGCTGAGTACTTAGGGAAATATTATTCAGCGCCAGACGTTTTTCAGCGTGAGCAGAAAACTTTAAGGCACTTTTCTCCAACTCCTCCAAAAACATCTTCTGAAATACTTGCTTATTGCTATTCTTTGGTGTCTTTTGGGTCGAGGTCGGCTTCGGAGGCTGAATCGGAATCCCCCTGGGGATTTGAAAATTGTCAGCCATTGTTCGTACCCCCTTCCATAATCGATACTACCTCTGTAAAATCAAAAAGCTTACCATCAACTACAATCAGTGGCCATCCACTCTCAAACTGTACGCCAGTTACTTTGCCAAATAGATTCTCGCCTTCTTCCGAAAGAATCTCTACGGATTTCCCTAACATACTAGTTGCTTGACTTAGAGAGGTTAACTTCTGTTGCGACTCCATCAAATTATGCATTGTAGTATTAAGATTTTGCATTTGCTCTAAACTGCTAAATTGTGCCATCTGCGCAATAAACTCGCGGTCTTCCATAGGATTAAGCGGATCTTGATGCCGCAATTGTGTGGTTAGCAGTTGTAAGAAGTCATCCTTTCCCAATTCATCCTTTGGCTGTCTAACTGATTTGTCTTTATTGGCAATTAGGTGTTGATTCGTTGATTGAACAATCATATTTTCACCTCCTTTACGCTCGCAAATTGATTTGAGACCTATTAGACGGAGAGTACGCACTTTTCCCCCTTAAACTCGGTAAACTAGATTTACGATTCCCTGCAATACGCCGCTGCTCTCTAGCCATATTTGCCAAATCATACATTTTTCGCTCTTGATTCTGTTGTGGATGTTGATAACCCTCACCATTACCTACGCCGACAGACATCTGACCGATATCTATTCCCATTTGCTCTAAGTTTGACCGTAATTGGGGAAGTTGGGTTGCAATGATTTCTTTTACGACTTGGTTCTCAGCATTAAACTCTGCTGTGAACACTCCCTGTTCTAATGCAATTCGTATACTCACAAGACCCAATTCGTCTGGTTTTAATTGAATCTGGACTTCATTGTGACCTTGTTGTACTTGGACATGTAAGCGATCCACAATCTGATCTATCACATGCTCACGCACACTTTCAGAAACTAGCGAGTTTTGGACTGATTCTAATTGTGTGTGCGGTTGACCCTCAGTCATCCATTGATGCCCAAACGTTGTATCTTGAGTATCTTGAGTATCTTGACTAGGCGCAACAGCACGGATGCCCACTATTTGGAGACCTTTGTCCTCTGTAGGGTTTTCTGCCTTTACAGCTTTAATCTGATCAACTGTGTTATTGAGTCGCTGGATATCTGCTGTTTTAGGTGTGTGTGTTGCTGTATTGTCAGTTTCTCTGAGAATAAAATCAACATCACTGTGAACGGTATCATTAGCAATAATTTTTTTCACCAATGTTTTGGTCATACGTCCATGATTAAAAATGGACTCCTTGATAGTATTTTCAGGTATAGGCTCAAGCTCAGGTGTCTGCTTAGTGACTGCTACTTCACCAACCTTGCCATAGCTTGGATCGCTGACTACAAATTCCTCCGTCTCCCTCTGGAACTTTAAGAGAATCTCGCTATTCGCATTGACTAATTGTTGCTGATCCCGCATCGTAAACCCAATGTGATCGAATTCTACATAGCCTCGACTGAATGTCTCCCCTACACTAGCATCTGTTACTGGCTGTTCTGGTGCGACAAGCATCGTTATTGCAGACTCTGTTGCTGATGGTTCTGGTGCGACAGGTATCGTTCCTGCAGACTCTGTTCCTGGCGGTTCTGGTGCGACAGGCATCGTTATTACAGACTCTGTTACTGATGCCTCAGGTGCGACAGCTACTGTTCCTGCAGAATCTGTTTCTGAAGGTCCTTTTGCAAGAGGATCCGTTTCTATAGACTGTGCAATAGTTGGTAGTGCTACCTCGTCTAATGGTAGAAATGGGTGACTAGCTACCACTGACAGTTCAAAACTTGTCGTGCTATCTGCTACAGTAACCTTTAAATCACTAACAGATGACACTAACTGTTGGAGCACTACGCTTTGGGCATCTTGGTATGTCACATGATCAACAGGTACAGTCAGCTGATCATTGATGGGAATGCTACTTAGATCCCGTGTGAACTTCGCTTTCGCTGTCAATGCCGATGCATCTGTTAGCGTATCTTCTATAGCTCTTGAAGGGAGCTTGGGCACAGGTACTTCGATTTGATCGCCTTTAATACAAGATTCATGTACAATCGGATTAGCAAGAACAGGATCCGCCATCAATTTCACTTGCTCAAATCCAGAAAAGACAAACATTGGAGACCCCTTGTGCTTTTTGTCTTCTGGGTCCTCTGGTAATCTATATTCCTCCTCAAGCATATGATCCCGTTTATTAGTTGTAGCCCCATCTCCCTTATCGTTGGAATACATCAACATATCAAAGAGCGTACTAAAAGTTTCTGATGCGCTTTGATCTTGTTCTGGATGATTACTTACTGGTACGTGAATATTATCCAATAGAGTAACCGGTATATTCAACTTCTATCACCTCCCTTCAATCCACTCATGCTACTCAAATTTTGCACTTAATGAGGCAGCTAGTTCCGAGGGCAAGCGAGCGAGAATATCTGCAGCTGTCCGCGAATCCATGCCGAGGATGATACTAAGCGCTAAATCTTCGTCCATGACCTTGAAAATATTAACGGCATCTTCAGGTGTCATCTCTGTATATAACTCAATTAACTTCTTACGATTTTGTTGCTCAGCTAATTCTTGGTGCAAGTTATTTTCTTGAATACTAAGTTTTGTTTCTAAATCAGCTAATTGAGTTTTTTTTCTGTCAAGCTCTAGATTACGAGCCTCTAATTGTTCCCAAGCCTCGTCGAGTCGTCGCTGTTCATCGGCTTGCCAGCTTTCAACATCACTCCCTCGCTCGTACGTTTCCAGGTGAGGTGCTATCGAATCGATAGAGTATGCAATGTTGATTAAGAGCCCTTGAGGGTGAATAACCCCTGTAATCGTTAATATAACGGCTGCTGTTATAATTGCTACTAGTAAAGCTAAGATCGATAAGAATAATTTTCCCACAGATTTACCTCCTTAAATTTTGGGAGAGGTGTTTGCTAGTTCGTCTATTTGGCTTTGCTCCACTCGTAACTGATTAAGTGTATACATGGATAATGCCTTTTCGTGTAATTTGTCCAACACTTCACGTTCTTGCCGAGCTAAAACCCATGCTTCTCTAGCTTGTTCTTCTTCTTTAATCGCTTGAAGGATCTGATTCTGTTGTACTGCTATCTGTTTATCTATATCTCCGATATACGTGTACATGGCCATGCGAATTGTAACATCAGTCTGGGTGTATCCAAACTCAATAATAGCGGCTTTCTCAACCTGTAACTTCTCTAACTTGGCTTGTTCTTGCAGAACATAATTGTGAGACTGAGCCCATGTATTTTTGGCTCTATCTTCTAACAGCATCTTAACCTTTCTGACCTTCTCTAATCGAAATTGAAATCTTGCCATGACATTCCCTCGTTTATTGTGGATTAACGGCTTGTTTTAACAAGGAGAGGGTTTCACTCCAGGTCGGTCGCTCCATAATGCCTTGACGTAAGAACCCGTTGATCCCATCAATGCAGGTGAGTGCTATATCAATGTTAGCATTTGATCCCTTAGCATATGCACCAATATTGATCAAGTCCTCTGCATCACGATATGTGGCTAAACGAGCCTTTAGGGTGCCAGCGAGCTGTTGATGTTCACTTTGTGTAACACTTGTCATAACACGACTAACACTAGACAATACATCAATTGCAGGAAAATGTTGTCCTTCCGCTAAGCGACGAGAAAGTACTATATGCCCATCAAGAATACCACGAACTGTATCAGCAATGGGCTCATTCATATCATCGCCATCTACTAACACGGTATAAAACGCAGTAATCGTTCCGTTAATCCCAGGTCCTGTACGTTCAAGTAGCTTCGGCAAAACAGCAAAAACCGAGGGCGTATATCCACGAGTCGCCGGAGGCTCTCCAACCGAAAGTCCAATTTCTCGCTGAGCTGCAGCAAAACGTGTAACTGAATCCATCATAAACAGAACATCACTCTTTTGATCCCTGAAATACTCCGCAATCGTTGTTGCAATCATGGCACCCTTTAACCGTACAAGCGCTGGTTGATCCGATGTCGCAACCACAACCACAGATCGTGAAAGACCTTCTTCTCCAAGATCCTTTTCGATAAACTCTCGAACTTCCCGTCCTCGTTCGCCAATTAATCCAATGACATTAATATCTGCCTCGGTATTTCGTGCCATCATACCTAATAGGGTACTTTTACCCACTCCACTACCAGCGAAGATACCTAAGCGTTGGCCTTTACCACATGATAGAATGCCGTCGATTGTTCGAACTCCTACTGGAAGCGGACTAGTAATACGTTGGCGTTCTAGAGGTTTTACAGTTGCATTCTGTACTGGATAATACTCTTCATAGATAACAGGTCCTTTTCCGTCAATAGGACGCCCTAGACCGTCTAAAACTCGGCCAATTAACTGTGGTCCCACCCCTACTTTTAGAGGATGACCCAAGCAGGTCACGTAGCTACCCGGTCCGATTCCTGTTAATTCAGCGAGTGGCATTAGCAACAAATTTTGTTCGCGAAAGCCTACTACTTCGGCAGAAATTGCTTGTCCATGACGAGGCTGTATGATACATAGATCGCCGATATCTGCCTGTGGTCCCCGCGACTCGATGGTTAAACCGACTATCTGGGACACCTTTCCTGTTAAGGGAAGGTCTTCATGGAGGGCTAAAACCTTTTGATAATGCTCTAAGCGATCACTCATCACTGTATACCACTTCTTCTAAACTAACACGAAGATTTTCTAGTCTATGATCGATACTACCATCAATCGCTCCATACTCCGTTTCAATAAAACATGTCCTCGGAGAAAGTGACGGATCAGGTTTCCAATTAAACGTAGCTTTGGTGTTATATCCTAATTGAGTAGCCGCTTCTAGACCTTCGTAGTCCTTTGGATGAAGGCGAATAGTAATCTCCTCTGCCATCCCTAAGCGTTGTAATGCTTGCTCAATGATAGGACGTAACCAAGTAGGCTCCTGGTTAATTCTCTCCTTAATTATTTTTTCGGCAAGAAAGCAACTAAGCTTTAGTAAATCTCTTTCTAATTGTGCTAAACTATTACTTCTCTGCGTCACCGCTTCCTCAATTGCTATTTGAAGAGTCGTTAGCAAATGGTTAGTTTCCTCTTTAACCTCGTGTTTACTCGTTTTCAAACCTTCTTCATATCCCGCTTGCCAACCTTTTTCCTTTGATTGCATAAAAACGATCTCTTCTTGCTGCTTAATGCTAATTTTAGCGGCATTTTCAATCTCTTTTGCCTGCGACTTCGCTCCGCTTATGATTTCTTCAGCCTCAGACTTTGCTTGCTCGATAATCCGAGTTGCTTCGTCCTTAGCGTTATCTAGCAACTCTGCTGCTTCTACAATCGTTCCTGAACGCTCTTCTAACTCTGAGTTACTAGGATCACCTTCAACTTCAGAACGAAACACTACTTGATCAGGACTAGTTAATAACACTTTGAGTTGAGCTGCTTTAATAACCCTAGACAACCATCTCATCCTCTCCGCCACGGGAAACAATAATCTCACCGGCGTCCTCTAAACGACGGACAATTGATACAACTTGTTGTTGTGCTTCCTCTATATCTCGTAAACGAACAGGCCCCATAAATTCTATATCTTCCCGTAAAATTTCTGCAGCTCGCTTAGACATGTTCTTATAAATTAGTGTTGAAACTTCTTCCGATGCAGTTTTTAAAGCAAGAGCTAAATCTTTAGCTTCTACTTCTCTGATTATCTGTTGGATCGCGCGATTGTCTAGCGATGTAATATCTTCAAAGACAAACATACGTCTGCGAATTTCATTGGCTAGTTCGGGATCTTCTTCTTCCAAAGCGTCGATAATGGTTCGCTCAGTAGAACGATCAACACTGTTTAGAATCTCTACAGCTGCTTCTATTCCGCCAGCAAGCGTGTAGTCATCAACCATAAAGGCTGACAATCTTTGTTCGAGGGTGGTTTCAATTTCTTCAAGCACCTCAGGTGTAGTACGATCTAATGTAGCTAAGCGTTTCGCTACATCGACTTGCCGCTCTGGAGGTAGTGCCGAGAGAATCAAACTTGCCTGTTCTGGGTTTAGGTAAGCCAAAATAAGAGCAATTGTTTGTGGGTGCTCATTTTGGATAAAAGTCAGTAATTGGCTCGGATCTGTTTTACGGGCAAAATCAAATGGGCGTACCTGTAACGACGACGTTAAACGATTAATTATTTCTTCCGCTTTTTCTTTACCAAGAGCATCTTCTAAGAGTTGCTTAGCATATTCAATCCCACCTTGGTCTAGATACTCTTGGGCAAGAATCATTTCATTGAACTCCATGAGAACTTGGTCTCGAATATCAGGTTTTACCTTTCTGTAACTAGCTATTTGTAATGTTAACTCTTCTATCTGTTCTTCATCTAAATGCTTAAAGACCTGTGCCGATAGAGACGGACCAAGAGCTATCAATAAAATAGCTGACTTTTCCTTACCTGATAACTTAGACTTCACTAGCGAAACCTCCTCATTCTTCCGTCATCCATGCTTTGATTAATTGTGCAACATCATTGGGATGATCTTTGGCTAACGATTCTAAGCGCTCTTTTGTTTTAATTCGTTGTTTATCCTCCGGAGTCAAGCGCGGAGTAGGATCGTCTTCTGTGTCGCCTAGGGTTATATCTATACTTGTGGCAGCCGTCTCTTGGACTGCTAGTGGTTTCCTACGTTTAATCAATACTAGAATAACAATAAAACCAAGAAGGCTGAGACCAATAAGCATCCATGGTATATTCGATTCGCTAGCTGGATATGTTTGTGCTGCCATTGAGAGGAAATCGGTTTCAAAGGGAACACTGTTTACCGCAATTTGATCCCCTCGTTCTAAACGCAAACCAATAGCCTGTATAACAGAATTCTCTATTGTACTTAGTTGGTTAGTTTCAAGATCACCATTAATCCAAACAGAGACGCTCAAGCGTTTAACACTACCTGGAGCAGTAATCACCTGGCGTTCAATACGATTTAGCTCGTAGTTAATGAGTGAATCCATTCGTTCGTATTCTGATCCGTTTCGTGTTGCATCCCCAACATAACCAGGTACATTGGTTTCTACCCCAGGCACCCCTTGAATACCAGGGACATCTCCTCGGGCTGCTTCGCTAGAGAGCTGTTGACTACGAATCAGCCCTCCATCTCGAGTAGGCGCTTCATAGATCTCCTGATATTCTTCTTGGGTATCGAAATCTAATTGCGCATTAACAAGAGCGACAATCGTACCATAACCAAAAATTCTCTCAAGCATGGCAATAACTCTAGTTTCAATCTGTTTCTCATATGCCCTTTCTAATTCAAAGCGTTTAGCGATTGCACTACCATCTAGGTCGTCTGTTTGCGACGATAATTGAGAAAGCACATTTCCATTACCATCAACAATAGTGACGTTTTCTGGACTTAACCCTTCCACACTTGTGGCAATAAGATGAGTCATACCCTGTATTTGCTGGTTCGTTAACCGAACACCGCGATTTAAATGTAGCAAAACCGAGGCGGTAGAGGGTTGCGAATCCCGGATAAAAAGTGATGTGCGAGGTATAACAATATGTACGCGAGCATCTACGACTTCCGATAATTCACGGATAGTGCGGGTTAATTCACCTTGTAGAGCCCATAAATAACGGAGTTGCCGATCTGCTTCAGTCTCTCCAAGTCTTGTGGTATTAAAAATCTCAAATCCAACAACACCACCTCTAGGCAACCCCTGACTTGCTAGAGTCATTCGGGTTTCATAGACGTCCTCTTGCGG
>SKJB01000074.1 GCA_007116145.1 Limnochordia bacterium
CTACCTTGTTACGCAGATTTGCAGTTTAAACTAAGTAGCTGTCTTTAGTTTCTGGGCTCTAAATAGCTATAGTTAGAATCTCACTCTCAAATCAGCCCTAGAGATGATAGACGGATCTTCAGATATACGTTAATATATATTTATCTAAAAAGCCATAGGAGGGTATTGTGTGAACACGTGTTAGTAAAAATATTATATTCCAACTATATTACACGGTTTCGCTACTGGTTCAGTCACTGGGTATCCAAAACCTTGGCGGACTGGTAGGTTTTAAGTTGGCTTTAATGTCAACGGAGCCTGCTAAATGGACAGCCATTCTCTTGATATGCGGATCAACGGAAGTCTAAACTAAGAATAGAGGGAGTTTGTTGATGTATAATATGAGCAGAAAAATTAGATCGTATACGTTTTTAGTCGCTGTTTCCCTGTTATTCCTGATAACTATCGGTTGTCTAGGAGGGGGAGGCCCAAAAGCTACATACACGCTGACTGTCCTAGTAGAAGACGGAGGGAACAATCCACTCAGTGGTGTCCAGTTGAAGGTTAATGATACCTTCGGAGAGACTGATTCAACGGGAACAGAGGTATTTACTGGAGTATCGGGTAATGTGGAGATTTTGGCTACTCTTGCAGGGTTCACAACCTACAACGAAAAAATACATGTCACAAAGAGCACAACCGTGGAGGTAACACTATTTCCAGTTGTGGCATCGACTCCGGAGAAATACTTTTCATTTGATAGTACCACAGGGACTATCACCGGATATGATGAAAGTGGCGGTTTGGATGTAGTAATACCGTCAACTATTGACGGTATGGCGGTGAAGCACATTGGGGATTACGCCTTCGCCAGCGGTAACCCAGACAGGGAACAGATGATTCTTAGTGTGATTCTACCGGACGGTTTACTCTCTGTCGGTCGGAATGCCTTTTACGAAAACGAGATTGCCACAATCGTTATACCCGATAGCGTGATTGAACTAGGCTACCGATCCTTTAGAAGAAATAAGATTGATAATCTCACATTGTCTACAAATCTAGTAAGCATTGGTGCACAGTCTTTCCGTAATAATGAGTTAACAGAGTTGGTTATTCCAGAGGGTATAGTGCATATTGAAGAAACTGCTTTTCGGGAGAACAAACTAGTTAGCGTTAGTCTTCCAAGCACACTGGAAACAATTGGGGAGCAAGCCTTTCAGAGTAATCTGCTTGGAAGCATTACGTTTCCTAACGGTCTCACTCAAATAGGAGACAGCGCTTTTAGAAACAATGTGCTCGTTACCATAGTTATTCCAGATGGGGTTACAGAAATAGGGAGATCGGCCTTTTCTGGGAACGAGATAACGGAAATGCCATTACTTCCGATAACGATTACGTCCATTCCCAGAACCTTATTTAGCGAGAATAATATTACCAGTATAGCGATGCCGAACCATATTACAGAAATCGGGGCCTATGCATTCTACAACAATGAAATTGCTAGTATCTCGGCTGCTGATCTAAACAACGTGACGTTTATCGACGGGAATGCATTTTCCAATAACCGTATTGAGAGCCTTGAGCTGTCAACCACGATTCAAACCCTTGGATCTGCATCCTTTGACTCAAATCAATTGACCTCTCTAGAGATTCCAGGTAATGTAGCGTATGTGGGAAGCTTGGCTTTTTCCCGAAATCAATTGCAGTATGTCGGCATTCCAGATGATATAGAAGTAGGTATGGCCGCTTTTCGACAAAACGAACTAACGCTGATTACTATTGGCAGCAATGTTACCTTAGGTGATCATCTGCTTGCAGGAGGCTATGGTGATCCAGTAAACGATAATTTCCGAATTGCTTACAATTGGTATGGTGCAGGGACATATGCAGGCACACAGACTGGTTCATGGACAAAACTGGATTTGCCAAATATTGAACCAAAAACCGGAAGTTTTGACGTTACCGATTCACCTGGGACCACAGTTGTTTCGGTCACAAGACTAATTAGCCAGGACGGTGCAGATGTGCTAGCAGATTTTGTA
Source organism: Limnochordia bacterium (assembly GCA_007116145.1). Lineage (GTDB taxonomy): Bacteria > Bacillota > Limnochordia > Darwinibacteriales > DTU012 > CSBR16-88. The sequence continues at coordinate 2,022 of SKJB01000074.1, forward strand.
GCGGATGACATAGGTGCCAGCTATGCTGTGGCTTTGGAGCGGGACGCAGCCCCATATACGCAGTTAACATTGACAAAGAGTGGTGCCGACATTAACGTTGTCGATCCATCAGAGGCTGATGGATCGTTATCAGGAGCCTACACCCTAACGATTACGGGTGGTGTGAATATCTGGACAGTTGCGGTAACGGCTATAGACTAAGTTTTCTAGTGCTAGTTATATTCGAAGATCCTGTGAATCATCTGCAGGGTCTTTTTGCTCTTCGATATAATGGGTACTAAGCTTATACCGAGGACAGCATTTTTGTCGTCATGTATCAAGCATATCAGCAGGTATTATGAGGGACCATCGGGAATACTAGTAGGTAAAAAGGGTTCACGCTTATAGAGGTACTTGTGGCAGTCACAGTTCTTTCAATTGTCGCAGTAGCCTTTACATCGTTCTTCTCCTCCAGTTTCCAAGGGATCTTTGCCATGGGTCACAGGAGTGATGCCTTATTTCAGTGCCTAAGAGGCTAAATAACATTTACAATGCAGATTTGGAAAAAGGAATTAACAAGTTCCGTTGGTTTGAGTATGCGCTCAGCTCATCCATTATGATTGTTCTGATTTCCACGCTGTTTGGGATATATGATATTGCCTCGCTGATTTTGATCTTCATCGTCAACGCCTCGATGAATCTATTTGGTTTGGTTATGGAACAGGTGAATTCTGAAAGAACCAAGGAGAAGGTCATCTGGGGCCCATTTATATGGGGTTCGATCGCAGGAATCGCACCATGGATTGCCATCCTACTTTATATGTTCGGCACGGGAAACTTCGATATGGTCCCGTGGTTTGTTTGGGCCATTGTAGGCACGTATTTCATCGCTTTCAATACCTTTCCTAAAACTTCTACCCTTATCGTCGTAAGCTGCACCAGGATGAGCCCCTAAGAAAAATGCTTTTGGACCATTCGCTACAATCTTTGCCAATTTCTCCTGTGAATACCAAAAAGAACACTGGGCAATAGTTTTTCTGTTAAGGGGGTCGCAAATAACGAATTGACTACGCCCATCCTTTACTGATTGTTGTAACTTGAGCAACGCTGCCATTAACTGGCTGTTAGCC
>SKJB01000090.1 GCA_007116145.1 Limnochordia bacterium
GGTTCGGCGGATTCTCAAGACGACAGTATTCTAGACCAGGAGCCAATTTCCAAGACAAAATTATTTGCGCTATCTGATATGGGTAACGCAGAACGTCTAATTAACAGACATGGGAACGATCTTAAATACTGTTTCCCTATGGGTTGCTGGTATGTGTGGGAAAGCGGTCGCTGGGTAAAGGATGAGGTCGGGGAAGTATATCGAATGGCTAAAGATACAGTCAGACGAATTGGAATAGAGGCAGCAGCGACAGAAGATGATGATCAGAGAAAAGCCGTCCTAAAGTGGGCCCGTTCTTCTGAAAGCAGGACCCGACAGAATGACATGATCTTACAAGCTAGATCAGAAGTCCCTGTCAAAGTGGATGAACTAGATCAGAATCCTTGGTTGATGAATTGCAAAAATGGAACTATTGATCTGAAAACAGGAGAACTTCGCCAACATAGCAGGGGCGATATGCTAACAAAGCGATCACCTGTTACATACAAGCCAGGCGCAAAAGGCGACAGGTGGACCAAATTTCTAGAAAGGGTTATTCCATGTCCAGAAACTAGGGCATTCGTTCAACGTGCCGTCGGTTATAGTTTAACAGGTAACACAGGCGAGGAAGTCCTTTTCTTCTTGTATGGTACAGGTCGAAACGGTAAAAGCAAGTTTTTAGAAGCAATTCAATATGTACTGGGAGATTATTCCTCTACTACTAGACCAGAGATCCTAATGGAGAATAAAAGCGATAGCCCTCCGGTAGAATTAGCCAGTCTAAAAGGTGTAAGATTTACCTCCACAGTTGAAACGGACCAGGGCAGACGGTTTGCCGAAAGTCTGATTAAACAGGTAACGGGTGGCGACAGGTTGCAAGTCCGATTCATGAGGCAGAACCCTTGGGAGTACAAGCCCGAATTCAAGATATGGTTAGCAAGTAATCACAAGCCTACTATTCGCGGGCGTGATGAAGGAATTTGGTCTCGTATTATGATGATACCATTTACAGAGTTTATTCCACCAGCAGAACGAGACAAGCACCTGGGAGCTAAGTTGCAAGCAGAGAGTGACGCTATATTAGCCTGGGCAGTCGAGGGTTGTCTAATGTGGCAGAAGGATGGTCTTAACCCTCCACAACAGGTATTAGAAGCGGTAGACGAATACCAACACGAAACAGATATATTAGCCGGGTTCCTGGATGATTGTTGCATAGTGAATCCTTTAGCCAAAGCACCTTCCAAAGAGTTATATGCTGCTTATGAAATGTGGTCACAAGACAACGGAGAAGATCCAGTCAAACAGCGCACCTTCTCTAATCTACTAAAAGAACGAGGGTTTGAACAGATTAGAACAAACAAATATAGAGGATGGCAGGGTTTAGGGTTGAGGAGTGACACAGTGACACAGAGTGACACCAATTCGGGCATAAACACTAAGAAAAATATATCTCGCGTGGGTAACCTAGAAAACGCGTCACCTAGCGTCACTGCGTCACAAAATGAAATAGCAGCTACTAAAGAAGTAGGAGTTTTTAAATTGTAGAGGGGGTTTTGAGAATGGATCTCTTGAAAAAAATTGAGAGTTTGGAAGTGTGGTTTATAGTTGAGAACGGTTCTGCTGAAGCTAGATTCAATGGTGAGATACCCGAGAAAACTATGCAACTCATTAGAGATAATCGCGACGAAATACGGAATTTAGTTTTAACGAGAGAAAAACGCTTACAAGAATATCTCACTAAGGCTATATCCGATCTAAAAGAAAAAGGGATAGTGTATATCTACTCCAGTGTGCTAGGTGAACAAGTGGCGTTTATTATGAGTGCAGAGCAGGCCCATAAACTGAAACCTGGGACGGTACACTACACGATCGGCGAACTTGACCATCTAAGAAATACGAACTATGAGGGTTGGAAACAGGTTCACCGGACTAAAAAGCTATTTGGTGGTGTGATTATAGACGTGAAAGGAGTTGTTCAAGATGAAAAAACAGCTTGAAAATCGGAGGTTTAAGAATGTGCGATAAGTATCTAATATCCACAGAACACAGCATTCAGTTACCTGGTATTGAAAAAGAAGCTCGTTACCGATTATATAAAATGGAAGGTTGGATCGTGGACGAAACCGGGATAATTAAGATTATGAAAAATGGTCGCAAAAAACAAATAGCCACTACTCCTATTATCCTTACCGAAAGGATTGTAATAGATAAATCAGGTTATGAGTTCATTAGGGTCAAATGGTTTTCCAAAGTGCTAGAGGATAAATGGTCCGATAGAGTGATACTTATTTCCGATTTGCAGAGTAGAGTTTGCCTAATGGATTTAGTTCGTTATGGGGCCGGATTTACAGATGCTAATATTTCCCACATTAAGCAATACTTTGCGGATTTTATAATGTGGAACGGTGATAGATTGAATGGTCAAATGGTGAAGGATCAGTGTAACAGGTCTATGAAAGAAGGTTTATAATTGGAAAACAAAATAGAGCAGCAACTTAGCAAAATAGATCTTCCTAGTGATTTTGATTTGTTAGAACCAGAGTTACAAAAAGTTTTAATTCAATGGATTAGAAATAACTTAGAAGCACGTAAGACAGTTAATAAGATAATTGGAACCAGCTACAGCTTGAAACACATTTTTGAGAAACAAACAGGTATCTATGTAACGAATGGGCAATTTAAGGGAGCTATGTTAGCGTGTGGATTGATACCTGAGCCAGGTTATGAAAGTAAATTGAATTGGTACTTTAGAATTAAGTTCATTTCAAAGAAATAAGATTAGGGGGAATTAACGATGGCAGCATTAAAGTTAAGTAAAGCAGCTCAAGAAGAACGACGCAGGTATAACCGAGAATATCAACGTCGGCGCAGGGCAAAGATGCGAGAGCATCAAGAATCATACTGGGAGCGTAAAGCGAAAGCCAGAATTGAAGCAGAAAATGGCACTTATAATGAGCAAGTTAGGGGTGCAAACTAATGGTTATCGATTTAGATACAGCACGTAAGCAAAAGGTGATCCAGCAGAGCTATATAAACCTTGATTTACCTGTCAATTCGGAGGAACAGACACAGATATATAATGCTATGATGGCGAGTATGGATAACGTGAACGCACAATTAAACCAGAGAAAGCAGGATTACATTA
>SKJB01000147.1 GCA_007116145.1 Limnochordia bacterium
AAATGCGCTTACTGCAAAAGCTACTTGACTAACAGTTAAACCAGACACTAACCCAATGGAGCCCAAATTACCTATTACCATAAGTCCAGCAAAAGTCCCACAAAATATCCCGCCAGCTAAAGCCGAAAAATCTTTATCACGAATAATTGCAGAAAAGGCGAGTGCTGTCTTCTCTTTTACTAATAATACACTTGCTTCATTACTTGGTAGAGTGAGGAACTGAGCCCCACCAATGATCGCAAACCCATATACCGCACCCATCCAACGGAAAATGGTTAGCACATCAAAACCTATATGTAACAAATAACTTGTTAACGAGGAAACAATAATCGCTCCTGCACCAAAACCTCCAACTGCAAGCCCAGTTACTAAGCCTTTATTTCGAGGGAACCAGCGTACACTGACTGCAAGGGGGCAGATATAACCAAAACCAATTCCCATGCCGGATAATAGCGCAATACCTACTACTAGTAGTCCAAATCTTCCTTGCGATAACGATGCACCGAAATAGCCAAGACCAAATAATACCCCACCAATGGTTGCTGTGATTCTTGGACCATAACGGTGGTAGAAACGGCCGGCTAAGACCATTGTGAGCGTAAATATCGCAATCGTTATGCCAAATATAAGTTGAGTCTGGGTGATGCTGAGGAAGTATTCGGTCGTTAACGGCTGCACAAACGCACTCCACGCATAGATACTCCCGAGGCAAACCTGAATTATGATTGATGCAATTAAGACAATATACCCTTTCATACATAGCTATCCCCTTTACTTAGACCTTCTATTATGTATACTAGAAAAACCTCAGCTTGTCAAGCAATTAACAAGAAAACAAAACGACTAACCCTATCAGCTAGTCGTTTTGTCTATACCCACTATTGAAACACAAAATTTAACATACCGCTCAATATATGCAAATCCATCACTTGCAGCTGGTAGTTATGTTGTTGCTCCCGGAGCCCTAATTCGGCTTCGGCTAACTTCAGTTTAAGCTGTGTGAGATTAAGGTCATTGAGCATGCCTGAACTTGACAACTGCTCGCCTTGGAGCATTTCTAACATCGCCCGGCGATAATTCAGTAAAGCAATATCCATCTCGGTCTCTAGATCCGATAAGGTCGCAAAGATTGCATCCACTGCACTTTCGATCTGCTCTTTGGTTCTTATATAGTCTTCCTGCGCTTCATCAAGTACGATTTGCCGCTCTGTCATCTTTGGATCCCGCACCATAAAATCGGTTAGGGATTGGTTAATCTCCACACGAACACCCCATTCAGGTGTCCAGTTGCCCGGTTTATAACCTGCAGTAATATTGACTGTAGGCGCATAGGACCGTTGTTCAGATTCGAGGCTGCGGAAAGCACTTTCTATCCTGCGTTCTGCTCGCCACAGACTAGGAGCTGCCTGCAAAGCTTCTGCAATATACTCTGTTCGGGTAAGCTCGATAGCCTGCCACAAAACAGTATCCATAGGTTGATAATCATAATTTACGGCTAAGTCTAACCCCAATATCTGTTGAAGTTGTGCTTGTATCTGTTCGAAACTGCGTTTTGTTTTTGTTGTCGCTAACTCGGCACGCTGCAGACTTATTTGGGCTGTTAAATAAGCAATCTCACCCACAGCCCCAATGGCTAGTTTCTTCTCTACCTCGTCAAGTGCTACACGCGCATTTATTTCTGCTTGCTTCGCCCACTCGCGACGAAGTCTCGCTGCCTCGTGGCGGAAGAAGAGATCATAGACTTCGCGTTTAGCCCGTTGCCTCGCAACCCAGAGCTGATGAGTTGCTACAGCTACATTTAACTCTGCCTCTGCTAATGCACTGACATCACTGCGAGTGGCTGCATCGACAAAAAGTCGTTGACTAAAAGAGAGAGAATAACCATGGCTTGTGTTTTGAATTTTACCTTTGGAGTGTACTACTTTGCCCGATATGCCCGAGCTAATCGCTAGTCCACTCCGTAACTGAAGACTACTTTGTAATCCTAGACTCACCTCACCAGACCAGTTGGTATTTAACTGCTGCACAGGTGTGGCACTAACATTAACTCTAGGGGCAAAAGCAGCCGAGCGTATCACTACATTGCCTTGAGCTTGTTCGAGCTGGCGCATCGCAGCAACGACATTGGGATGCGTATCATTGACAAAGGCTAATGCTTGCTCAAAGTGAATCGTTTGTCGTCCAGCTACCACAACGGATGTTCCAACTAATACAAATAGTAGCAACACCAGCATACTTACTAGCACTCGATAGGTACTAGGGCTGACATACGCTTTATTCATCCATTATTCCTCCTCCGTCCTATTCAAAGGACAATACGCCTAATTCTCTTTGATAACGAAGTACAGCCATGTAATAGTTCACACTGCGTTCATTGAGAGAATTCACAGCCATGAGGTAACTATTCTCCGATTGCAAAAGTTGATTGCGTGTAATTAAACCAGCCTCTAGCTGGGTTGTCTTCAAACGATAATCATCACGAGCAAGATTGTAATCGACGTTTGCAGCATCTAACAAGCGTTTTGCATCTTGCAGTCCATACCAGTCAGTGACTAATCGTTGGTCGAAGCTGCGTTCTGCTTTCACGGCATTTAGTCGATTAATTAGATAGTTGTTCTCAGCCTTTTGTAAAACTAAAGGGGCAGGATCTTGCGCCATTACTTTTTGTAGTGTTATCTGCGTTAAACGAAAATTAATTTTCCGTTCCCAAATTGCCTGGTTGTTCTGTTGCGCTAATTCCTGACTTGCAGCCAAGCTTAGATCAAACTCTGGAACCGGCACTTCACTCACTAGATTCACTGACTCCCACTGCTTATTCATACCTAATAAGAAAAAGAAGTTGTCCACAGCGTTCGCATAATTACGCTTAGAGGTGGCAACACTCGCTTCCACTGCATTAAAGCGATTTTGTTCCTTAGCGAGTTCTCGTTCTGGCAACTCACCCATGCTCACTCGCCGACTGACTAAGTTTAGGTCATGCTGGGCTAAAGCCAATTGATTTTCCGCTATCTGTAGCTGACGCTCTTGGCGGCTTAAGGCATAATAGTCCTGCGTTACAGCGAAGATAACATTAGCTTGGGTCGTACTCAACGCACCTTGGGCTTGTCTAGCTGCCAACTCCATTTTTAACTTATCTTCCTCGATTTGTACTGGCTGTAACGACTGGATTTTCTGATCAATCTCTGTATTACTCCAGTTTAACAATGCTATCTGATAATCTATACTACTTTCTAATGCAAACCCAATTGCATCGTCTAAGGTTAGTGGGACATTTACCTGTTTGGCCGACGCAACAATTCCCATTCCCATTAATAATATCACAACTAGCATACCAACTATTAACTTTTGACAGTTTTTCATGTGTACCCCTCCAGTATAGTATCTCAAAATATAATCCGATCAGAACTTCAGGCATTTAACTAGGTTAGACCACCTCCATAAACACATTTGACGTCTAGTTCTCTGCGGGTGCCTTAATGATTATCTTGCCATCAACAATTTCTAAAGCCGCGCGCCCACTGATTCCTAACTCTTCTAGATACTCCTTGGGAATTTGCAATCGGCCTGCAGAATCAAGAACGGTATAACGGGCATGTATAGCACTCTCCGTTCCATAATCATCTCCAGCTTTCGCTGTTTCTTTCACTTCATCACTACCTACTAAAAGATCTGTACGGACTGTTTCTGTACTAATCTTACCATCGCGAATTTCCACTACCCGATCCACCGCATTTGACAAACTACGGTCATGGGTAACCACCACAACAGTAATCCCAAAACGTTCACAAACAGTCCGGAAAACTTTCAGAATCTCACTGCTCGTTTTCGAATCTAAGGAACCCGTAGGTTCATCGGCCAATAACACACTCGGGCGGTTTGCTAATCCGACGGCAATAGCTACTCGCTGTTGTTGACCTCCTGACATTTCTGACGGTTTGTGATGAATGCGATCTCCAAGCCCAACAGCATCTAACAGCTCACGGGCCCACTTCACATCGCCTGCTTTCCCATTTAAAATCATAGGCAGACGAACATTATCCAGCGCCGTTAGATAAGGGATCAAGTTTCGGCCAATGTTTTGCCACACAAAGCCAATAACCTCACGCCGATATGTTAATTGATCCCTAGCACTCATGTTGTTAAGATTCCAGCCAGCAATCCGAGCCACTCCTGCTGTAGGAGTCTCAAGCCCTCCTAGAATATTTAGCAGTGTTGTCTTCCCACTTCCACTACTTCCAATAATCGCACATAGTTCGGCCTTATTGATCTTTAGCTCTAAACCTTGGAGCGCCATAACCTCAAGTTCATTGATCTTATAAATCTTAACGAGGTTATCACAATTAATAATCCGATTTTCCTCAACAGCTATGGGCTTTTGTGTTCGAATCAGATTACGAATCTTACCCTTCCAGCCACCTTGGATCCGAAGTTTGTTTAACATCGTTTGTTGCATCTGCGTCACTCTCTGCATCTAAACTTCCTCCCCGAGCTTTATGGCTTGATTCAGTTTCATTTTAGCAAGGGCAACACCCAATCCAATTAATCCAATGAATAAGGTAATTCCTAGCATCATAAAGATCCGAATAATATCCTCATTCTGCACAACCACCAGGAATGGCGGAATAACGCCAGCGACTCCTTGGGTTACTTGCATGAATGGAATAAAGATATAACTAGCGATCGCACCAAATAAGGTACCAAGCACTAAGGCTAAACCGACGGAAAGCAGTTGCTCCAAACTGAGCATAATTAGTAACTGCGGAAACGATAAACCAATAGCTCGTAACACCCCAAACTGCAACATCCGGTCCTTTAACGATAAGAAACTGTAGAGTAAAAACCCAATTACTGTGATTAACACAGATACGACAAAAACAATGGTTAGCATTCCAAATAGACCCATTCGCTGCGGATCACGTCGTCCTTGAATAATCTGTGAGCGAGTATCCACAATATTAGTAACCCATATTCCCTCTTCCCGCAGAATCTCAACCATTGGCGCTAATTGTGCACCAGGTGCTAAGCGTAACCAAACTTGGTAGGGTTCAATAATGTACTGCGATTGCACATAATCTAAATTCACAATTATAAACGGATAATCCCTTGGTTGTACCGACGGCCAGTAATCGACCACACCAGCAACAAAGAAATCGATATTCTGACTTCCCACCCGGATTTGAACCCAATCACCAAGGTTAAGGTTGCCAGCGGTAAAGACATCAGGCGAAACTAAAGCTGCTTCTTCATGCATAATTAGCATGTTTAAATAGTTATTCAAATGATGATCAGCTAAATCCTTTCGAAACCACGATACATTTGCAAAATCCACAGGATCAATACCAATCATCGTACCCTGGGTGCTGCCAAATGTACCGCGATAACGCATTACTCGGGCAGCATCGATTACACCCGGCAACTCTTTATGGATATAAAAAGGGGGTTCTGTTACTTCCACCGGCTCGGGTTGATATTCATCGTCCATATCTGAGCCATAATAGCCCGATGACACTGACCAGCGGGATTGTAACACGACATCACTACCTGCACCATACATAATACTATCTACATAGTTATAATCAATTGTACGAGCAATCGAAGCTCCGTAGATTCCTAATGCCACCGTTAAAATAATAAAGAACATCAGGGGTGTATACCGACCTGGATCCCGCGAAAACTGGCGTAAGGTCATAACTAGTGATACATCTGGCAACCGTTGCGTTGACCAAGCAAGAAAACGAATGACCCACGGTACAATTCGCAACACTAACAATCCGGCTGCTACTAAGAATAATACAGGCACTAAGAACAACATCGGATCTAACAACAAATCAGAAACTTGAGCAGTACCAGTGTTCAAAGCCCTGATCTGCTGCAATAGCATCCGATAACCATACACACTAAAACCTAGTAAGATATAATCAAGATAAAATCGTTGCCAGATCGGTAGTGAACCACCTCGTCCAATATCTTGTTTATAGCTCACGATACTATGCCGGGCTGCAGGAATCACTTGGAACAAACAGCTAATCAGCGCCACAACCGCGGCAACTATGGCATAGCGATAGGTATTACTAGAAAGCTCAACGGGCAAGGGTGCACGACCAACAAAACTCAAGAATCCAGCAGACGCTCCCATAACTCTCGCAATGAATATCCCTAGATACGGTCCAATCCCAATAGCTAACAGACACAGGATGCCCCACTCTAGCGTGAAAATAAGGAGTATCTGTGTAACGCCCGCTCCCCGACTTTTTAACATCGCAATTTCATTACGTCGACGACGAATCGTCAAACTTGCTGCTAACATTACATAATAGAGAATCATACCCATAACAGGTAAACTAAGAATCAACAGTAGCTTTTGAAGAATATCAGCCCGACTCATAAATGAACTGAGCGTATTCGATGGGCTACGTACGTATCGAACATTTTTTGCTGTTTGCTCCGCTCGAGATTGCACAGTACGGAGCCCAGTCACAATATTCATCAGTTGATTTACACGCACGGAATCATGATCGAAGACAAAATACCAATCATATCCATTTGGTTGGGTATCATCTCGTTGCACTAACTCCGCAAACAACCCCTCGGTTACAAAGAATGTTTGCTCAAAAGGTGGCCGACTAATCCAAACTGGTCGATTTAAATCTTCTTGGTTTACCCGAAAAACACCGACTACTTTTATATGGAGATGCCGACGCTCTTCACCATCAGCAACTGTTAGTGGATAGATATAGACGCGATCAACCATAATATTTAAAGTATCACGGGCTGTTTCATCGATCACCACTTCGATCGTCTCGTCTCTAATTCCGTGATCTTCATCAGGCCAGCGTCCATCGACAATCGTAATTCGATCCTCTAATCCGGAAACATAGCGGATATCTAAATAACGTCGTTGGTTATAGCCATCGGCGATAACTGGCTGTACCCACTTACGTTCAATCCGTCCAGTCTGGACTTGATGCAATAGCTCTGTACCAAACCGTGCTGGAATATCGCGTTTAAACATTGTATCTAATCGCTTAAATTCAGCCCACGCTTCAGCTTGATCGCGCCAAGTGGCTCCCGACAAGATAGCATGATAATCCCGCCACTGATCATTGGCTATGTGGACGACACCTGGTGGGCTTTGAGAACTACTACTCCTTTCCCAATGTCGTACCAATGAAAACTGCAAGGAGCCTTCGGTATAAATCGGAATACTAGAAAATACGCCAACAGCTAACACTAAACCTAAGAGCAAAATTAGCTCTAACTGCCAGTTGTTGACAATTTGTTTAATCATTATCCATAAAACCGTAAAAATCCGCACAGATCACAACACCTTCCTTCCTAAACACATCCTGCATCATCGGGCAATAATCTGTTGACCTTCCTCTAATCCTTTGACGATTTCCACATGAGTCTGACTCTGGATTCCTACTTCCACATCAACTTCTCGTCGTGTATCGCCTTCTAGTATCCGGACAAATGTCCGACCTTGGAATTCCCGCAGAGCAGCTTTAGGTAGAATGATAGCATCTTCTCGCTCCTGAATAAGAATTCGAGTTTGTAGCAATGCATTAAAATTGAGCTTCACGTTCGGATCCCTAACCCGTAAGATAGCGGTAGTATCAGCCTGCCCTAGGGAAAACGATCCTCCTGCTGTTGGAACTTGCACCACGTCAGCATCAATATCGGCATTACTTGGTAAGCGTACTTTAGCTAGTTGACCGGGGGCGACTAAACGCAATTGTTGGGTGTTTAAGTTCATCATTAACTGCAACTCAGTGGGATCAGCGATAGTTATGACATTCTTAAACTCCTCTACTGTTTCTGCAACACGCATATTAATGGCCGTTACTTGACCACGGATCGTTGCATAGATGGTGATTGCTTGAAGTTGTTTATCAAGACGTTCGAAGTTAAGCCTTGTCTTCTCATAGTCAATTTCGGCCATTCGTAAATCATAGGGATTAACAAATCCCTCGGTTTCAGCCAATGTCTGCAATCTATTCAGACGTAACATATCACGTTCTAGATCTAATTTGGCCAAGGCATGTCTATGATCTAAATCACCTGCTTCTAAGTAAGCGATAGCCTGTCCAGGTTCCACCCATTCGTTATATTTTACTAAGATTGCAGCAATCCGTCCACGTTGGGTAAAGAACAGAGATTCCTCGTTAATTGCAGCTACTCGCGCCAATGCTGATATTTCTTGTGCAATATATCCCCGTGTTACTGTATGCGTTACAATTCGTGGCGCTGGTGGTTGTAACAAAGGAGGTGGAGCATCTACCGTTTCAACAGGTAATAATGGACATCCTGTAAGCATTAGTGCTAAAGACCCGACTAGCACTAGTCGAAATACTTTGTACATCCTGGTTCCTTGCATAAATTTCACTCCTTAGTGAATAATTTTGCCATCTTCTAATTCAATAACAAGATCACCAAACTCAATAAATGCCGGATCATGGGTGGTTAGACATATAGTAATACCACCTTCATCAACCATCGAACGGAAAAGATTCATAATTTGGATTCCTGTCTTAAAATCTAACTCACCCGTTGGTTCATCCGCTAAAATTAATGCCGGTTGATTGACAATTGCGCGTGCGATCCCAACCCGTTGTTGTTCGCCACCGCTCATTTCGAATGTACGATGGGAAGCCCTCTTCCTTAAACCAACAATATCTAGACATTCTAATGTTCGTCTTTCCCGTTCCCTCCAAGGGACTCTGGTAATACGCATCGGTAATTCTACATTTTCAAAGGCTGAGAAGGTCTGAATTAGAGCAAAAGTTTGAAAAACAAATCCTACTTGCTTCCGACGCCAGAGTGTTAACTCCTTATCCGAGAATTTAACTAACTCCTTTCCCTTAAATAAAATCTGACCCTGCGAGGGTTGATCCAATCCACCGATAATGTTTAAAATCGTAGTCTTGCCTGAACCAGACGGTCCTTTCAAAATAACCAGTTTATTTTCGGGAATTTGTAAGCTCACACCCCGCAAAGCATGTACTGGTTTTGCATCCACGTAATATGTTCGTTCAATATTGCGGAGTTCGACAATAGGCTTACAATCTAAGTGCATTAGGTAGCCTCCTTTTAATGATCCTCTAATCTTTCGCCCTGTGTACCACATTACCTGCACTCTTTTATCTTTTTTCTTTTTTCTATATATACAAAAAAATCCTTACAGAATTGGACCTGGGCGTTTGCACCCAGGTCGAATTCTATAAGGAATCTATTCGCCACCCATACCTGACGTACCCATGGTCTCAACAATCTTACTCTGGTTGATAATAAAGATAACAATAGGTACAGACATCATCATCAACGTAACTGCCGAAGCCACACCTTGGCGAGCAATACCACCTGCGGCTAATTGGCTAAGAGCATAGGGTAATGTTTTGAGTTCTTCTGCATAAATAAACATCCCCCCCGTTACTCCCCACAACTGTTGGAACACTAGAATTACAAGTGTTAACCAAGCCGGCTTTACAATAGGCATAACAATTCGTGCATAAATCCGGAGTTCACTGGCACCATCGATTCTTGCAGCTTCAATGAGTGTGTCGGGAATCATGGCGTCAATAAACTTCTTCATTAGGTATAAGCCAAGAGTCCATTGCCAAGCTGGAACGATTACCGCCCAATAGGTATTAACCCATCCGATATAGGAGATGGTTAAATAGTTTGGAATGGCTGTTACTGCAGGAGCGAACATAAGAGAGAGCACAACTAATTCATTCAAGAAATTCTTGCCCGGAAATTCATGTTTAGAAAGGGCGTAAGCCGCTAACGATCCAGTGATTACATTTCCTAGCATACCAATACTTACAATGAAAACTGAATTAAAGAAGTAACGCGATATTGGCACCCATGACTTACCCATTAACACGAATAAATCGGTAAAGTTATTCATGGTGGGATTTCGCACAAAGAATTGCGGCGGAAAGATAAACAATTCATTGAGCGGTTTGAAAGCATTACTAATGGCAAACACCAAAGGTAACGCCATAAAGGCAGCACCAGCAGCTAGAAAAGCAAAAATAACCAAGTCACCACCGGTGGACCGAGATAGTCGTTTCTTTCGTAGTTGTAAACCTAACACGTAAACCCCTCCTATGATCCAACTTTATTCAATAGTCGCTGTACAATTTTTTGCGTAGCTACCATAGTGAGAAATAGTAATACAGCAATTGCTGACGCATAACCCATCTCATAACGAACATTTCCATAGTCATTCAAATGCTGCATAACCGTCCACGTCGCATAATCTGTAGGTGTCGGACCCGTTAAGGCTACTAACTGACCAGCCGCATTAAACGAGCCGGTTATCGAAATAATAGCACCAAACATCATATAACCACGCATCGCTGGAATGGTCAAAAACCATAATTCTTGCCAGCGATTTCTAATTCCGTCAATGGCACCTGCTTCAAATAAGGACGAGCTAATTCCCTGTAATCCAGCAATAAACACAAGGAAACTTGTTCCCAAACTCATCCATAACACTACAATAATTACAATACTCATCATGTAGGTAGGATCAAGTAACCACTGAACAGGGCGATCCACAAAACCCCAGTACATCAAGAAACCATTGATGTACCCATAGGTATCACCACTAAATAATAATGTCCAAATCAAGAAAGCATTTCCTGAAATCGATGGGGCATAAAATAGCAGTGTCATAAAGGCTCGAACTTTTGGTTGTAATTCATTAATAAACCAAGCAAAAATGAAACACATAAAATAACTTAAAGGTCCTGTTATCGCTGAGAAGAACAAGGTGTTCTTCACTGAAATCAGGAAGACATCGTCGGCCAGAAATAGGCGAATATAATTGTTCCAACCGATCCAAGTAGGCCATTGTAACATATTAAAATAGGTAAAACTCAATACAATGGATAACACTACAGGAAACACTGTAAAAGCTAGAAACAAACTGAAAAACGGCAATAAAAATAGATACGTTACTCGAGCGGCATATACACTTTCCCATAGTTTGGCTAATTTGCCTTGAGTACCGCCTTCTGGACCAATAGCTGGTGCACGGGTTACTACAGAACTCACTCAAAATCCCTCCATTCAATTATTTACAGAGCTGCGTAGTTGCCTCTCCTGTACCATGATTGATACAGGAGAAGCGGTTAAACGCCTACTACTTAATAACGATCTGCCGGGTCTTCTAGTCGGAAAAGATGACTGTAGTGACTCCAGTAGAGTTCCTCTAGTTCAGGACTAATTTGATCTCTCTTTGTAACTAAACCAAATTCCTCGCGTTTCCTAGCAATTTCCTCATTAGCAGCCTGATCATAATCAAGAATAGACTCTCGTAACGGACGATTTTGTAATACAACAGCTCGGAAGAGCCAATCAAATTGGCGGTTAACATAGTAACCTCCTAAAACAGCTGGAACACCTTCTACCCACGTCCATTGCTCTACTAACAGATCTCTTTCCTCTGCTCGCCATGGTAATTGTTGAAGAGCTTCCACATTAGCCGATGCGTAACGAGCAGCTGCACCCATGAGACTCTCCATCTCTCGACCAAATCTTACTTGAGTCTCGGTACTGGTCCACCATTTTAGAAATTCCCATGCTTCATCTTTCTTGTCGCTTTGATTCAAAATTACCGCTCCAGAAGTTCCAGGTGGAACGGCCACTGCGCCTGGAGGTACAACAGTACCAGCAACTGGTACCGTTCGAGCGATGGTTCCATCTTCCATTCGTGTGCCCGGAACGGTAGTAAAGCCCCATTCTCCTCGTAATTCTGGTGCAAAAACAGATAAGGTATTAAACAAACCATAATTTTCAATTACTAAAGGCATCTCACCCATTCGGAAACGGTTTTCTGCATTAAACTCTAAAGGCAAATTATACAAGGTAAATAAATCAGTTAGTTGGTCAAATACAGCTACTGCTGATTCTGAATCAAGATTGGTCTCGATTACATCCTCTTTAAACAAAGGTATTCCTTTTTGGTACAGGAACATCTGATAGGTCTGCATATTCGGACGAATACCAAATTCCATATTCTCCTTCTGCAACTCAGGAATAATCGCATACACATCCTCCCAAGTCTCAGGAACCTCTAATCCTAATTCCTCCAACACATCCTTACGGTAGAACAACATGGGAAATCCTTGGATTTCTGGTAATGCAAAGACCTTATCTCTAAACCGGAAAGGTAGAAAAGCACTATGCATGAAGCGAGTTGCTACTTCGTCAAAATCATCAAATTGACTTAAGTCCGTTAACGCTCCACGGAATGCTAGATCCATGTTTGCAGCCCCTAATGCTACATCCGGAGCTCTATTTGCGATAATGACAGGAATAAGCAATTGATCCATCGCTTCAATTAACTCAAAATCTACGGTAATTCCAGTAGTAGCTGTAAAGCTATCTTCAATCATTTGTTTTAAAACTTGCGCCTGATCTCGTCCAGCACCGATCCACACTCGCAACATTTCATCACGCTCAGCCTCGGTCTCCGTAAAATCACCGACACGGTTATAATCGTGTGTAAATGAAGAAATGAAGGACCGAACCTCATGAGTCAACGTTTGAAATGTCGTTGGATTAGCACGTGGTAACGGCTTATCTGGTGATGCCACAATAAAATAGTCAACTTGTAAAGGCTGTGCTCTCGTTTGCATAATCCAAGTACCAAGGGCTCCGACATTATCACGAAACTCCCCAAGACGACGTGGTATGCGATATGGACGATTTGCCATATCTTCAAGCATTCGCGCAAAGGATTCTAGTACTGCGGTGTGTCCACCACGTTCACCCGATACGGCAAATAACTCATCAGCCATTCCCTCAATAAGACCACTTTGTATCTGTAAACGTTCGATTAAGCCAGGAATCCGAACTTCTAGTTGATAACTACGCATCGGATCTGGAGTCGCCGAAGTAATCATAATGATGCGCCGATAAATTGTGTTCAATTCATACAGTGTATCTTCAGTCCGACTTAATAACTCGGCTAAGTCACCTAACACGACTTCGAGTCTAATCTCATTTCTACCCTCTTCTAAATATACGTAAGCAGGTCCATTTTCAGAACCTATAACACTCATTTCATAAAACTGGGAATAAGGAAAACGGATGGCATCAGCTTCCTTGAACGGAACTTTACCATTAATTAAGAGTCGCCGACTCGAATAAAAACCACGGCGTTGATCTTGTTTTGCTTTAAAGGCTATTTGATACAAACCACTTTGTGGAACATCTACTTCCCAAGCAATCCAATCTCCTACATCACGCCAGCGATGTCCACCAATAGAATTTAGGCGAATCTGCGCCTCATGGTAAGGTTCTACTGTGGGATCACCTTGATCAAATTCAGGAAATAAGGTTGGTGCTGAACGATATATCGAATCCTGACCCTGCACTTTGATAAATACGTCTGGCACTGGCTTTAAGCCTTGGTCTGCATAGGTAACAGCCAAATCTGCGTACAAAGGCATCTCCTCAAACTGACGGATTCTTAGCTCATTGATAATCATCGGTTCGGTGATACCTTCCCAACGAACGACATTCTTCCCCTCGTTAAAATAAAACAAAAAGGGATTTCTTTCGTAGCCTAAAGGATCAGTAATATTCACCCGTTGCCACATCGGTTTCTCCTCTTGGCGAGCTCGTACATGATTACCCATATTATCTATACGGAAAGGTTCGGCATCTCCCCAAACTCGAAAAAAAGTTAGAAAAGCGGCCTCAGCAAACGGGCGTTCTCCATTTATATACAAGCCGCGTTCGATGGATGAACTACGCCCACTTACAGGGTAATACATGATATCCATATTATACAAACCCGATTCTGGCACTTCTACTTCCCACTCTAAATACCCCCGCTCATCTGTTCTTACCGATATACCAGGTGCACCTTGGAAGTTTTCCAGATATTGTATATTGGATGTAGCATTTGTATAGCTAGCTGCAGGGATGCGTATTTCCACATCAGGACGGCTCTCTTCTACAAAACTAGCTAGATATTCTAGATATTGAAGTTCACGAACATAAGCAGTTAATCTCACCAGTTCTAAATCGTCTTCTGTTGCTACTGCCTCCGCTTCAAGAATTACATCGTTTGCATCCCCTTCTTCCGCAGCCAATACGACATTAACATGTAAAACAGCGACAGTAATAAACATAAATGCTAACGCGGTAAAAATTATAGATCTCATAAAATGTGTTTTAAAACTAGTTTTACTCATTTTTTGCTCTGCGCCTCCCTTTCTTAGCCACAAGTAATTATACGATTCCACAATCATGCCGAGATCTTGCCACCCCCTACATCCCAAAACCTATAGAATATACCCAAAGACATATTCTATGATAGCTACCAAAGATACAAACTTAACTTACAGACAACATGCTCTAGACATAGATATTCCTTAACAATAATAAAATATCCTTCTTTTTCTTGAATAAATTTTGTCTAAAAATTGTATGCACCAAATCCTGAGAAACTGAATCCTTCACCACAGCATCTAGGCTATTAAGTGACCGATCCCTCTAGAATGTTCCATTCTCTATCTCTTTTTGCAACCTAATACCACCATAACATTATGATCAGCCACACCACTCCCCACCCTAGATTCTCAAACCATAATTATATAACACTCTAGTGTTACTACTAGAATATCAAACAAAGAAACACGCTGATTCTAATCTGGCTCAGACGAAGGTGCACACTCCTATTCCTGACTAAGAGCGTGCATTCAAAAGAGACATGTGGGGCATCAAGAAATTCGTTGCTTGATGCAATTAATTTTTCCGCCAGCCAAAAGCATAGCCAACTCTTTATCCGTTACATTACACTCCACCAAATAGTCCGTCTGTTGCGTGGTGTTGCGTATCACAAGCGGTTCGCCCTTTGCTATTTGTGTTCGGATATCTCGAATTTCTAAC
Source organism: Limnochordia bacterium (assembly GCA_007116145.1). Classification (GTDB taxonomy): domain Bacteria; phylum Bacillota; class Limnochordia; order Darwinibacteriales; family DTU012; genus CSBR16-88. Next base: position 14,914 of record SKJB01000147.1, read on the forward strand.
ATATCAAATTCCTGAATGTTATCAAAATCGCTTGGATCTACGAAGGTCAATGGCACAATGCCTGAATTAATTAAGTTCGCTTTGTGAATACGAGCAAAACTCTTAGTCAAGACTGCCTTTATCCCCAAAAAAAGTGGGGCCAGAGCAGCATGTTCGCGACTAGAACCTTGGCCATAGTTATCTCCACCCACAATGATTCCACCGTTATGTTCCTTTGCGCGTTCTGGAAACTGCGGATTGCAGGGCGTTAGACAAAAACCTGCTAAATAGGGTATATTGGAACGATAGGGCAGTAATTTAGCGTTAGATGGCATAATATGATCTGTTGTGATATTGTCTTCGACCTTAATAAGCACTTTTCCCTTTACTGTAGCAGGCAGAGGTGTGTTAAGCGGAAACGCTTTAATATTTGGACCACGCACAACCTCAACAACATCATGTCCTTTTGCGGGAGCGATTATCATATTATCATTAACTAAAAATTGCTCAGGCAATTCTACTGTAATATCTTGCAGACAATTCCTAGGATCCGTCAGCTTTCCGGTCAACGCACTAAATGCCGCCGTCTCTGGACTCACTAAATATACGCCAGCCGAGTCCGTTCCACACCGTCCCTTAAAGTTACGGTTAAATGTGCGCAAACAAATTGCATTCGTGGCTGGGGCTTGCCCCATCCCAATACATGGTCCACATCCAGATTCTAACACTCGTGCACCTGCCGCAATTAGATCAGCTAGTGCTCCATTTGTAGCAAGCATCGTTAATACTTGTTTCGAACCAGGGGATATCACTAAACTCACATTCGGATCCACGGTTTTTCCCTTAAGTATGGTAGCGACTCTCATGAGATCCTGATACGATGAATTCGTACAACTCCCAATTGCCACCTGATCCACTTTAATGGGTCCGATTTCGGCCACTGGCGCCACATTATCTGGACTATGGGGCTTTGCTGCTAACGGTTCTAACGTCGATAAGTCGATCTCTACTAGTTCATCATAGCGGGCATCCGAATCTGCAGAGAGTTCCACCCAGATGTCTCCTCTGTTTTGCGCCTCGAGAAATGCCTTAGTAATCTGATCACTGGGAAAAATCGATGTGGTTGCCCCGAGTTCAGCTCCCATATTTGTGATTGTCGCCCGTTCAGGAACACTGAGTTGTGATACTCCCTCACCAGTGTACTCAATAACCTTACCGACTCCGCCTTTGACACTTAATATGCGCAGCACTTCGAGGATAATATCCTTTGCAGCCACAAAAGGACGTAGTTTCCCAGTTAACTTCACGTTAACAACCTGAGGCATACTGATGTAGTAGGTTTCCCCAGCCATCGCAGCAGCCACATCGAGCCCGCCTGCCCCAATGGCCAACATTCCAATACCACCATTTGTCGGTGTGTGACTATCGGATCCTAATAATGTTTCCCCGGGAACACCAAAACGTTCTAGGTGCACTTGATGACATATGCCATTTCCTGGTCTTGAGAAGAAGACTCCGTGCTTACTGGCAACTGTTTGAATATACTTATGATCGTCTGCATTCTCAAAGCCCTCTTGCAACATATTATGGTCAATATATGCCACAGACAGTTTTGTTTTTACCTGTTCTATATCCATCGCCTCTAACTGTAAATAGGCCATGGTCCCTGTGGAATCTTGCGTTAGAGTCTGATCAATCCGGATTCCAACTTCTAAACCCGGTTCCATAACTCCCTCAACTAAATGATCCTTGATAATCTTTTGTGTCAAATTAAAGCCCAAAAATCTCTCCCCTTTCAAGACAATTATCCACACTCACTACCTCGTACCTCGCAGAGGAAGGTGAGAAAATAGACCGATTTGTCCTTAGTTGCCTGGTTAAACTTATACTATTAGCTATTTTTATACGAAATTCCTGCTTTGCGAAACAAAACTAACAGATGCTTAACAAGTCTTATAACCAGGCACTACTTGTATCCTCGGTAGGGTAAGCCTCTTTAGCTAAATTCTAACCACAAGTACATTCTCCTGCCATTTTGTGAAAAAACTTCCTAAATTGCCGTTTTACTACGTGGATTCATTGTGTAGTGTGTGATGGCACCCACTGGAATGGAAATACCTTCACCCACAATGGAACGTTCAATTAGGGCATTGGAGCCAATATAACTATTTGGTAAGATAACAGAGTCTTGGACATAAGCTCCCTTCGCAATATAAACACCACTCGATATCACAGAGTGTTCGACTCTCCCCCATATCGAACAGCCTTCGCCCACAATCGAGTCATGAACAACAGCAGTGGATCCTTGAAAATGTGGCGGCAAATTAGCTTGCGCCCCATGAATTCGCCAGTTAGAATCATTGATTTTTAAGAGAGAGTGGGGAGTGAGTAAGTCCATGTTTGCTTCCCACAAACTAGAGATGGTTCCCACATCCTGCCAATAACCCGAAAACGTATACGCTGACAGAGTTACGTTTTCTTCTAGCATAGTAGGAATAATATCCTTTCCAAAGTCATGTTGAGACAGTGTGTTTTCTTCATCCGATCGTAGCCACTGCTCTAGTACATCCCAATTAAAGACATAGACTCCCATGGATGCCAGATTGCTTTTTGGAACTTCTGGTTTTTCTTCAAATTCAATAATTCGATTGCTTGCATCCGTCTTCATTATACCAAACTGAGACGCTTGCTCTAACGGCACTTCAATAACACCGATGGTTACCGCGGCTTGCTGAACCTTGTGGTAGTTAATCAGCTGACGGTAATCCATCTTATAGATGTGATCTGCTGATAAGATTAGTACATACCTAGGATTGTAACTCGCAATATAGTCTATGTTCTGGTAGATGGCATTCGCTGTTCCTTTATACCAGTGCCCACCATCTGCTCGGCTGTATGGAGACAGTACAGTTAGTCCACCATGCTTGCGATGAAGATCCCAAGTACTCCCAGTTCCTAAATAGGAATGAAGCGCATGGGGTTGGTATTGGGTTAGTACACCCACTGTGTCTATCCCTGAGTTTGTGCAATTGCTTAATGGAAAGTCAATTAGTCGGTACTTACCCCCAAAGGGCACTGCGGGTTTCGCCATCTTTTTCGTAAGTGAACCCAAACGACTACCCCGGCCTCCAGCTAATAACATGGCGATACACTCTTTGTTATTCAAAAATATCACTCCTGCATTTCATATTTCCACTCATCTAAGCAAAGTATATGACGAAAAATGCAAAGTAGTACAAGAAAGTCCACAGTGGATGAATGCTTATCCACTGTGGACTGACACGGGTACGATTCCCTACTCTACTTCATGGTCTTTGATTGCGAAAAAGATGTCTGATCAACTAAGACATAACTAGTTTTGGCTGGAACTACCACCTTATTACCCTCAACGGTACCTAAACGAGCAATACCTGCTTTCTTTCCATTAACAACGATAACCCAGCGATCTCCAGGTAGATCGAAACAGCGACTGATGGTTGCCCCATTGAAGAGAACCACTATCTGTTCCCACGGATCATCACTAGCATTTGTCAGCACATAACCGAGTATTTGGCCGGCACTCATTGGTAAAAATCGTAAACTACTCTGAATTTCACCTTGCGTTTTCATGGAAAAAGCAGGATGGGCCTTCCGTAAGCGAATCAGCCCACAGTAGTACTTGTAGACAGACTCAAAACGTGCCTTGCGGCTCCAATCTATTCGATTAATGGAATCAGGAGATTTATAGCTGTTATGCTCCCCATTCTTCGTCCGTAAAAACTCCATTCCAGCATGTAAAAAAGGGATACCCTGGGAAGTTAAAATAATCGCTGCGCTTAATTTGTGCATTGCCATTCTGTCTTCTTCTGAATCACGGGCATTGGTTTTGGCTAGTTTATCCCATAGCGTGTAGTTATCATGGGCTTCCACATAATTAATTGCCTGTGCTGGTTCAGCGGCCCAAGGAAAATGCGAATAGAGTACTTGGGAGAAATCCACTTGATCGTGGGAGGTGGCTCCAACTATCCCACATTTGACACTTTCTTCCATTCCCACTGCTCCATTGACAAACCCTGGCTGTTCTCCAAGAAAGACATGCCCCTTAATTGCATCCCGGACATCATCATTAAAGACACCGGTTCCAGGTAATTCACGCACATTACCTTTTAAGGCCTTTAGTGGGTCGGGTAAGGGCGAATGCCCACCTGTCCACCCTTCTCCATACATAATAATACTTGGATCGACGCCATTTAACGCACTCCGAATCTCATTGATGGTAAGGATGTCCATGAGCGCCATGAGATCAAAGCGAAAACCGTCAATTTTATATTCGCGCGCCCAATACACAACAGAATCAAGGATCATTTTGCGCACCATGCTTCGCTCAGAAGCAAGCTCATTACCACATCCAGACCCGTTCGTGAAATTTCCATATGCATCCTGGCGATAGTAATAACCAGGTACTAACCGATTTAAGTGAGAATCCTCGGCTAAATAGGTATGGTTATAAACCACATCCATAATAACACGAATACCTCGTTGCTTAAGAGCCTGAATCATCTGCTTAAACTCACGAATGCGAACCACGCCCTGGTGGGGATCGCTGCTATAAGAACCTTCTGGAATATTATAATTTTGCGGATCGTAGCCCCAATTATACTCGTTGTTGTCAAACGCACGTTCGTCAATGGTAAAAAAATCATAACAAGGTAATAACTGAACATGAGTGATTCCAAGTTCCGTTAGGTGATCCAACCCTGTCGTCACTTGCTTAGGGCCGCGGGTACCACTTTGTGTTAAACCTAAGTATTTCCCCTTATGCACGATACCAGAATGGGCATCAATCGAAAAATCTCTCACATGCAGCTCATAAATAATCGAGTTAATAAAGTGATCCAAAGGAGGGCGTAGCAAAGTATCCCATCCTGCGGGATTTGTCAGCGCTAAGTCCACTATCATACCACGTTCACCATTTACCCCACAAGCTTTCGCATACGGATCAACGGCTTCCAGGGAGATGCCATTTACGGTTACTATATAATTATAATATCTACCATGATAATCACCGATTAATTCAAGAATCCATGTTCCTTGAATATCTCTAGACATATCATGGGATTCGCTCCGACTGTCGTGACCAGTGGGATACGTTAGTAAGACCACCTTACTTGCTGTAGGGGCCCAGATGCGAAAAAAAGTGTGAGATGGAGTATAGTTCGCTCCGAGATCATCACCAGAGTAATGTGCGGTAATTACGGTCTCTCTATTCATTAGTACTAGCCTTCCTTAGAGAATTTCAATTGTCACTAAATCGAGAAAAAGTGCTATCTCATGTAATGGGCGAAAACTTGTGCCCTCTGTGGTAACAGTTGCTGTGGCTGTTGCGGTGGCAAAGTGCACCGTATCCATCCATGAGTGCCCAAGCTGGAGATAACCTAGGGTTGCAGCGAGCATAGCATCCCCGCATCCGACTGTGCTACGAATGAGAGGAGCAGCGCCTCGTGCCCACACCTTGTGTTGATTATCAGCGAACAGAACACCATCAGATCCTAATGTTAAGACAACAAACTCAATGCCTATCCCTAACCACAGATTTACAACTTCCACTGCCTCCTCGATGCGTTCAATCTTAATATTCGAAAGATACTCTGCTTCCATCCGATTTGGCTTGATCATCCAGGGCAACTCCTTAACCCCAGCCACCAACGGAGGACCACTAGTATCAAGCACACATTTAACCCCACGCGACTTGGCTAAGGCAATAATCTTCCCGTAAAAATCTTGTGGCACTTGCGGCGGCAGACTACCAGCCAACACCAGATACGTACACTCCTCCACATAACGCTCAATGTCTGCAAGCAAACGGGTCAAATCGGAAGGCGTAGGAGTGGGGCCTAGCGCATTGAATTCTGTGGTATCACCAGTGGCCCCGTGGTATAGCTTGGTATTGATTCGAGTAGACCCTGCATCTAACCAAGTGAAACTCGGCATTACCTTACTTGGTAAACCCTGCAAGACTATTTTTCCTGTATCACCAGCTAAAAAACCCATTGCCCGACTCTCAATCCCTAATTGTGCCAACACCACTGAAACATTAATTCCTTTGCCTCCACAGTCTAGCTGAGCACGTTCCGTACGATTCAACCCACCAACAACAAGATTCTCCACCCAAATCGTATGATCGAGTGCCGGATTCAAGGTTACTGTAATGATCAATCGTTACCACCTCTTTACCGTACTAGGGGAAGTACTGTTAGCATTGCCATTGTCCATACTTTTAACGCGGTAGATATTCCTTTAATGGAACAGAACGAGAAACAAGTTCACGCCCTTCCGAGAGGTTGGCGATTTCTCCCTTTGCCATTAATTGAACAAGCATATTACCCATGGCAGTGGCTTCAATTGGTCCGGTAACCACTCGTTTTCGGGTAGAATCTGCGGTGAATTGGCATAACAGTTCCGCTTGAATTCCTCCTCCAACCATGTGAATTGTATCAACAGTATGACCAACCAATCCTTCGAGCTTACCTAAAGTCGTCTCGTAACTCTTTGCTAAACTCTCATAGATGCAGCGAGCCATTTCCCCATAATCTTCTGGTTGCGGTTGATTCGTTGACTGGCAATACTCGCGAATCGCTGTAGGCATATCACTTGGACTGAGAAATCTCGCATCATTTGGATCGACGCTACACTTGAAAGGTTGTGCTGCAGCCGCTGCCTGCGTGATTTGATCGTAACTTATGTTTAAACCAGCCCGATCCCAGCTACGCTTACACTCTTGTATTAACCATAGTCCACTGATGTTCTTTAAAAACCGTACTGTATTGCCCACTCCACACTCATTGGTAAAGTTCTCTTTGAGGGAATGTTCATTAATAATCGGCGCCTCCAATTCCATTCCTAATAAGGACCAGGTTCCACTACTTAGGTATGCATCCCGGGTACTATGTAGAGGTGTAGCTGCTACGGCGGATGCGGTATCATGACTACCCACAGCGATAACTGGTAAGTCTGCCTTCACCCCTAATTCTTCTTTGAGTCCCGCCGTCATCTGCCCAACTGTATCGCCAGGAAAAATGAGGGGACTCATAATATCCAAAGGTATATCGAGGGCTGTAAATAACTCCTTTGCCCAACAAGCTTCTGTGGGATCAAATAATTGAGATGTGGAACTAATGGTATGCTCGTTGCTTTTCTGACCCGTCAAGAAATAGTTAAGAAGATCGGGGACAAATAGTAGACTCTTCGCGTTATCTAAAACCCAAGGCCGATATTTCCGATCTGCATAGAGCTGCACGATGGTGTTGAGCTGCATAAATTGGATTCCGGTTTTTTGATATATTGCGGCTGGTGATACCTTGTTAAATATTTCGTCTAACAAACCATCTGTTCGCTTATCGCGGTAATGAAACGTTTGGCCTAATAGGTTCTCCCCTTGGTCGAGAACACCATAGTCGACACCCCACGTGTCCACCGCTACGCTTGCTATTTGATTATCTGTTAACTGCATCGCTTTTTGGAGTCCTTTTTTTATCTCACTAAAAAGACGAAGCATGTCCCAATACAAATTACCATGAATTTGATCGGGCCCGTTACTAAATTTATGCACTTCTTCTAAAGCAATCGTTTTACCATCATAGCGCCCAAGAATGGCTCGTCCGCTGGAAGCACCGAGATCAAAGGCTAAGAGATTTACTGTTGGTTTCATCCTGATTGTTCCTCCCGAAATAAGGTTATAAATACTTATTCTCTTTTATTGCATAGATCGTGTACCAAACCCTCCTTTTTCCAGTTAATATTAACAAAAAAATTCTAAGCAGGATATAAGCCATATATTCTTGAATAATTACAATAATTGTTAAAAATGGAGGTGGAAACATGATTGAAGGAAAAGAAACGGTAATAAAGACTCGCGTGTTACGCCACGGGGTAGTGGGTGGTGGTACAGGTTCGTTTATTGGTGATGTTCATCGTAAAGCTGCAACCTTTGACGGTAAATCTGAACTTTTAGCTGGCTGCTTCTCGCGCGATTGGGATGTAACAAAACAAACAGGTCAAATGCTAGGTTTAGATAGCCAAAGGTTATATAAAACCTTTCAAGAAATGGCTTTAGCTGAGGGTACGCGTGGAGATGGCATTGATTATGTAAGTATTTGTACGCCAAATTATGCCCATTACGAGATAGCTAAAATATTTCTGCAACAAGGTATCCATGTGGTCTGCGATAAACCATTAGCACTAACGGTGGCTCAAGGAGAGGAACTAGCAGATCTTGCCCAAAGGAACGATTTACTTTTCTGCGTAACCTATGCCTACTCAGCCCATCCGCTCCTCTGCCAGGCACGTGAAATGATTCGCCGTGGCGAAATCGGTGAAATCCGGGTGGTTGTTGGCGAATATCCACAAGGATGGTTAGCCGATAATTTAGAGGATACGGGCCAACGACAAGCAACCTGGCGCACCGATCCAAAAATGGCAGGCATCTCCAATTGTGTCGGCGATATTGGTAGTCACATTGAGCATACTGTATACTTTCTCACGGGTTTGAAGATTAAGTCGCTCTGTGCTAACCTTACAGCTTTCGGCGAAGGACGCGAACTAGATACCAATGCTGAGGTTTTAGTGCGACTCGAGAACGGTGCCACTGGCTCTTATTGGTGCTCCCAAGTAGCAATCGGCAATGATAATGGTTTACGAGTACGTATCTATGGTACTAAAGGCGCAATTGAGTGGGAACAAGAAAATCCTAACAGCATGAAAGTAACTTTTGCCAACGAACCTGTGCAAATCTATGGGCGCGGCAGTGGCTACCTATATCCAGAAGCCTCGGAACTCTCTCGAATCCCAAGCGGTCACCCTGAAGGATACTACACTGCATTTGCCAATCTCTATAACGCCTTTATTAGTGCTCTAATTAAAAAACAAGCTGGCCTCACCTTAACTACAAAGGATTTAGATTTCCCTAATGTTCATGATGGAATTCAAGGCATTAAATTTATCCATGCATGTGTAGATAGCTCAAAACAAGGAGCTGTCTGGGTTAACTTATAGAATTTGAGGAGGAACTGCTAATGGCACGACCAATTACACTATTTACCGGCCAATGGGCTGACATGAGTTTTGAAGATATTTGTCAATTTGCAAATAACGCTGGTTATGATGGTTTAGAAATCGCGTGTTGGGGCGATCACATGGATGTAAAGCAAGCTGCTACCAATCCAGCATACATCGAAAATCGCAAGGCGATTCTAGCTAAGTACAACTTGCAATGCTGGGCTTTAGGTAACCATCTAGCCGGACAATGTGTGGGCGATGATTGGGACGCACGCTTGGACAACTTTGCTCCTGAAGCGGTTAAGGGAAACCCAGAGAAAATTCGCGCCTGGGCAATTAGCGAGATGTTAGCAACAGCCCAGGCTGCTAAAAATATGGGTTGTGCCGTGGTAACAGGTTTTACTGGATCTCCAATTTGGAAGTATCTCTACTCCTTCCCCCAAACTACTGAAGAGATGATAGCAGAAGGTTTTCAACGGATACTTAAATTATGGACTCCAATCTTTGATGAGTTCGATAAACAAGAAGTAAAATTCGCCCTGGAAGTCCATCCAACCGAAATTGCCTTTGATTTCTATACCACCGAGCGGCTGTTCAAAACGTTTAATCATCGTCCCACCCTTGGCTTAAACTTTGATCCTAGCCACTTACTCTGGCAAGGTGTTACACCCCACATCTTTTTGCGAAAATTCGCCAACAAGGTTTATCACGTCCACATGAAAGATGTGGCTGTTAACCTCAACGGTCGAACCAGTATCTTAGGCTCTCATATTGAATTCGGAGATGCCCGCCGAGGTTGGAACTTCCGTTCTTTGGGTCATGGTGATGTTAACTTTGAAGAAATCATACGTGCCTTAAACGATGTGGGCTACACCGGTCCTCTATCCGTCGAATGGGAGGACAGCGGCATGGAACGTCAGTTTGGCGCTAAAGAGGCAAGGGAATTCGTAAGCAAAATTGACTTTGCACCGTCTGCTGTCGCTTTTGATGATGCGATCAAAAAATCGTAATCAATCCTAGATATAAACGTCCCTTCTCTGCAGAAGGAGACGTTTATTTTTTAGCCGCAACATTTCTTATACTTTTTGCCACTTTGACACGGACAAAGATCGTTACGCCCGATTTGATCCCAAAGGGTGCGGTAAACATCCTTGGTTAGCTGACGAATACCGTGTGGAGCTTGGCGCTGTTGCAATTGGGACACAATTGCTTTGTTAAATGGTTGCACATACGTAAAAAATTGACGATATCCCGCGCACAGATGGTTATGTCCCGCTTCGCCATCGGGGCTTAAGCCTACCCGGTTTTTTGGACAACCTCCGTAACAATATGTTAAAACTGGACATCTCTTACAGTATTCTGTGAGCGTATCAAGCTTATCCTGACCAAATTGCTTTTGGTTTGGCGAGTCCACCATATCCACCATTTTTGTTATTAAAAAATTCCCTAAGAGGTGATCCGGGTCGACATAGTGGTCACAAGCATACACATCGCCATTGTGCTCCATAGCTAGGAATCGACCACAGGTTGGGGCAAACACACAAACACTCGGGCCCATTCCTGCCCCTATGCCAACTAATCCTTCAAAGAGTTGTACATAGATCTCTCCGAGATCCTCACACACCCACTCATTATAAATCTGCGTGAGAAAGCGACCATATTCTATTCCACCCACACTACGCACACCTACTTTCCCATCCACTTCTTGCTCGACAATGGGAATAAACTGTAGGTAATTCACCCCTAACTCCTTAAAGTAATGGTACATTTTCAAGGGGTGTTCAACATTTACATTGTTAACAACACAAAGCACATTAAACTCAACGTTAGATGCCTGCATACGCTCAAGACTAGCGCGTACTTCAGCACTCGTGTTACCACCCTTTTTATCCTTCCGGTAGCGATCATGTAGTTCTGGTGGTCCATCGAGACTCAAGCCCACGAGAAACTTGTGTTTACGCAAAAATTCACACCAGTTGTTGTCAAGTAGCATCCCATTCGTCTGGATCGAGTTTGCGATTGTCCATCCTTTTGGACGGTTTGCCTCTTGTAACTCTACAACCTTACGAAAAAAATCAAGACCCATTAAAGTGGGTTCCCCACCTTGCCACGCAAAAGACACCTCAGGTCCTGGCTGCTGTGCAATATATTGCACGATATATTCCTCAAGCACATGCTCCTGCATCCGGAAATCGGACTGATTTGGATAGAGCTTGGATTTCGTTAAATAAAAACAATATTCACAGTCCAAGTTACAAGTTGCCCCAATGGGTTTGGTCATAATATGAAACGGTAATGAGCGAGCAATAGCCAAATTCTCCACCCTTCCTCGGTCATAATAACAGCCCTATCCATCACTGCTAAAAAGCCGCTTCTTCTCTACTCCACCCGTAAAGCTACTTTTTGGGCCTGCAAACACAACTCCGCCGCCTTAAACACATGCTCTTGAGTCATTGCAAGCTCTGTGCGGTTTAGGCAATCAGTGATTAATTGACCAAAGAAGGGATAACCTACTTTACCAGCTAGAGACAGGTGATGCTCTCCATCGTTGTTGACTAGGTAAAGCTGATCTCCTTGACGATCACGGCAAATGTCAGTATATTTACGTAGCTCGATATAACCCTCTGTGCCTAGTATTAAAGTCCGACCATCTCCCCAAGTGGTAAGGCCATCTGGGGTAAACCAGTCTACACGAAAATAATTTGTGGCACCATTATCACCAATCAAGGTAGCATCACCGAAATCTTCAAACTCAGGAAAATCCTTGTTACTATAATTAGCCACTTTACTCGCAGCGACCTGCGCATCTTGACAATTTGCGTACGATAGAAATTGTTCAATTTGATGCGAACCAATGTCAGTTAAGATACCACCATATTGCTCACGCTGGAAGAACCAATCTGGCCGGCTCGGTCGATCTAGGCGGTGAGGTCCTAGCCCAATCACTTGTAAGACGCGACCTATCGCACCGTCTTGAATTAAACTCCCTGCATGAACAGCACTCTCTACATGTAAGCGTTCACTAAAATACACTGCATATTTTTTTTGCACCTGCGCTACCTTGTCTTTTGCTTGTGCAAGCTGTGTGAGTGTTGTAAACGGTGTTTTATCAGTAAAATAATCCTTGCCATGATCCATTGCTCGCATCCCAAGAGCACACCGGAGTGAAGGAATCGCGGCTCCAGCTATCATCTGCACGCTTATATCCTCTAGCACCTCTGCTTCGGATCGCGCCACCTTCACACCTGGATAGCGCTGTACGAAATCTGCAACCTTTGCTGCATCTTTGTCATATACCCATTTCAATTCTGCGCCTGCTTCTATCAGACCATTACACATTCCATAAATGTGCCCATGATCTAGGGCAACAGCTGCGAAAACAAACTCGCCGGGTTCACAGACGCGATTTACTTTCCCTTGCGGGGCATAATTCATTCCATCTCTCTTGTCCATTGCTGTAATACCTCCTTGTGTCCTCGATTGCATGCCGAGTACGAATTGCTATCGTTTTAAGGTCTCCACATCACCTGATAAATATTGGTCCACTAAATCCCTGGTAATCCAAGAAAAATCACCCACATAGGTGTTCTTTAACGTCATCGATGCATTACCAAGCCTCACACCTAGATCAATCCCTGACTCCAGATAGCCGGTAAGAAAACCACCTGCTAAGGCATCGCCAGCCCCGAGACGCTCCACCCCATTGAGCTTCCCGAATTGATCCTGTGCTACAACTCTGCCTTGGGATACACATGTGATCCGCCACAGAGCATCGCTATTCCCACTGCTGTGCACCAAAACAACTGTGGGAATGCCTAAATCTTTGCTGAGCTTCTGCGCAAGACGATCTCCTGGCAGACTAGTGAGACCAAACAGAGTGCGCGCATCACCACCGGATAGAAATAGAATATCAATGTATGGATAATAAGACTGCAACGTTTCTTGTGCTTTGGCAGCCGTCCACAACTTACTGCGATAATTCGTATCAAAGGCTACTATTTTACCTTGCGCTTTTGCGGTTTGTACAGCATGGAGACAAACGTTATGCGCATTTTGGCTCAGAGCGGGATTGATCCCGCTCAGTAGGAAAATTCGAGTTTGGGAAAGAATTTCAGTCCAATGAAAATCATCCATGGAAATGTGACTAAATACGGAGTGCTCTCGATCATAATAGGCTACTCCTGGTCTAGGCGCTTGAGCATTCTCGAAAAATAACAAACCCTGGCGATGGGTATCTGACTTTGCTATCCAACTTGTATCCACGCCATGCTCACGACAGCGATTAATGATCACACGGCCCAAAGGGTTGTTGGCAACCTTTGTAACATACGACACCTTAAGTCCTAAACGTGCAGCAGCTATGGCCGTATTAAGCTCACTACCTGCCGGATATATCCGTAAAGACCCCGTCTGCTCAAATACACCTGGACCAGGTGGGGAAATGCGAATTAGTGATTCACCGAAACTAATTACATCAAAACCCATCAACGAACCTCCCAACGTTGCCAAATTTAATCATACTGGAAAAGCAGAAAAACCTAAAAAGTATTAGGTCTTTCTGCTCAAAATCATCTAATAGACCTAGAATGTACCAGACGCATCTATGGTTTTGCCGGACGTTTCTTTCGTAAAGGTCGACTTCTTAACCCGTTCCTGTAATTTCTCAAGAAATAGCTCTTCATCTACAGGAATATCCGCCCATGAATCTGTCCAAGACGACAAATGCATAGCATTCGAGATTTGCAAACCTCGAATACCCTCCTCACCTGGTGCTAATAATGGAGTTCCCTTAAGAATTGCGTTTACCCAATTCGTAGTAATACCCTTGTGACCAGTCAGTTGGCCTTTAATGGGAATATCACACTTCCATACTTCGGGACTACCAAAGCCACCCTTATACTCGGCATTGAATTGCCGTTCTCCGACTCGCAATCGCCAGAAAGTCATTTTATTATCCTCAATAACTATTTTACCCCGATCGCCAGTAATCTCAAATCGGTTTGTACCTGGTGCTTCTCCCGTTGCTGTGACAAACAAGCCCGTGGCACCATTCTCATATTCCACATACGCAGTTACATCATCTTCTACTTCGATGTTATGGTAGCGACCGAAGTGACAGAATGCACGTACGCGCTTAGGCAATCCGCAACTCCATTGCCAAATATCCAATTGGTGGGGATCTTGGTTAAGCAACACTCCGCCGCCTTCCCCAGCCCAAGTAGCGCGCCAGCCGCCTGAATCATAATAGCTTTGTGGGCGATACCAACTCGTAATAATCCATACGGTTCGTTTCAATTCGCCTAATTCACCAGAATGCAGCAAATCACGTAATCGCTGATACGTAGGATTCGTTCTCTGGTTGTACATGATCCCAAAGACTTTATCGCTCTTCTCCGCTGCCTCATTCATTTCACGTACCTGCTTAGTGTATACACCTGCTGGTTTTTCGACTAAGACATGTAATCCATTTGCAAAACCTTGAATCGCTAATCCTGGATGATCATAGTGAGGAGTAGCGACCATGATTGCATCGACACATTTAGCTGCAAATAATGCATCTGGAGTTTCAAACGTCTGAATGTCTTCACCCAGGTTTTCTTTAGCCCACTTTATCCGATCTGGATTAGAGTCACACACTGCAACTAATTCTGCATTTGGGACTTCGCTCTTAATCAAGTAATTAGCATGAATAGTACCCATGTTACCAATACCAATAATACCAATTCTTACTTTATCCATGTATTAAACCCTCCTAAACCTACTAACTTTATATCCCTGCAATTCCAAACACAAGCTTCCTCAAAATATTGAGGAAGCTTGTGGAAAATGACTAACCAACAATACCAGTTCGCTCCACACTCTCAATAAAGTATCTTTGTAGGAATCCATAGACGAACAACAGTGGTACAATAAACATCAGCATACCAGTGTTTCGAATAACGGATATATACTCATCACTGTACTGATAGCCACCGAACGATGAGGTCAATCGCTCTAGCATAAACGGTAGCAAGGTAGCAGAGCGCCGCATATACATGGAGGTCAGGAAAATGTCATTCCATTGCCACACAAAAGAGAAAAGAAATACAATCAAGATCGCTGGTGCTGCACCAGGAAGCATAATGGTAAAGAATGTGCGAATCTGACCAGCACCGTCTACTAAGGCTGCTTCTTCTAAATCCTTCGGCATTCCCTTAAAGAACTGACGCATAATGTAGATGAACAAGCCATTCTTTAAACCCATACCCGTAGCCGATGTCAGCACAAACGGCCAATACGTTCCTAAGAGATTAATGGGTTCTCTACCAAACCAGCCTGCTATCCCAAAGAAATCAAAGAACCGGAAATTTAGAAACAAAGGTACCATGATCATCTGAGGTGGTACTAACAATGTTAGAATAACCATGCCAAACAAAAAGCCACTGCCAGGAAATTTGAAGCGAGCAAATCCGTACCCGATAAAGGTACACGATGCCAACTGCAAGGATGAAACTAAGAACGCTAGTGTAACAGAGTTTCGAAACGAAACCAGATAATTCATTTCTTCATAAACATCGCGATAGTTTCGCAAAATACTCCTCATATCTAATCGTCTTGGTATCCATTTTACCGTCAGATCAAAGAGATCAGACTCTGCCATAATCGATGACGACAACTTAATAATCAATGGATACAAGATAATAAAAGCAATACCAATCACTAATACCGCCCTGATAAAGCTCCATGTAACGCCACTCCAGAAGGCAGATGTCAGAAATCTGCTTGTACGGACTGCACCCTCTGGAACACTGTTAACTGGGTTGCTTTTGCTAATTAAGGTTTTCATTTATGAACCTCCCAAGTTTAAGATCATTCCATATAGAAAACGTGTTTTGAGATGAACCCAAAGACTATCACTAAGAACAAAGCAATAGCGCCAAAGTACATCCACGTCATGGCAACACTTACACCATATATCCCACGACTCCATGCAGCATTAGAAATATAGGTTACTAAACTATTTCCAGGAGCTGTAAAGGAATCTACAATGATGAAAACCATGTTGGTTAGAAACAAGGGAGATATCAAAGGAAACGTGATTTTCCAGAAACTTTCCCATGCTGTTGCTCCCTCGATCTTTGCTGTCTCGAACAAAGATGATGGAATACTCTGCAACCCAGCTAAAAAGATCAAAATTGGAATTGCTGATGCGTTAATCACATCTGGTATGCGGTTTACCGCAGTTACAATATAGACAATGAAATCCTGCGGCATCCGTAACTGCATCATAACCTGAACGACTGCTCGAGATGTGGCGATTGTGTCTTCTTGATCTGCAACATAAGCTAACATGCGATGCAAAATATCCTGTGCTTCCAATTGTGCAATAATCCCAGCCGTTAAAATTACAGGCATAAAGAAAATAACTCGAGCAAGCAATCGGCCCTTAAATTCTTGATTTAACAGAGTAGCCGCAAAAAAACTAAAAATAATTACGGCTGGAATATCTGTTAAAATCCGGATCGTGGTCTCGGTAAAGATCCGCATAAAGCTAGGATCAACCCGTAGCGCATAACGAAAATTTTCAAACCCCAAATAATTTAAATTGAATCCATGGGGTGTAACTTCCAATTCACTTAAACTAAAGACAAACGATTGAATCATGGGTCCTAGAAAAAACAGTAAAAACCCGATAGTAAACGGTGCTGTGAAGACTATTCCCCAGAGAGCTCGCTTTCCAGTCAACGTTAAACGAGGTTTTAGACTAATCATACTAGCGTTCCCCCTCTACAATAATGAAATCTTCTCCACCAACAACATGACCATTAACTTCCATGGTTACATTGTTGTAGTTGACAATAATTGTAACCCCATTCTCATATGTGGTTTGCATTACTCTGCTTGCCAATTCTTGATGGTCAACAATTCGTTGGCCTTGAACTCTTCCTAATGCGTTATTTAGTGTGGCATAGAGTTCACTCGCAAATGGTAGCCAATCCCCATAATACAGTGCATACAGCTGATCAAAATCAGTGGCTTTTACTTCCGATGATTTTGCATAACTACCAATAAAATAAGGATAGGATCCTGTTTCTAAGGTTTTTAACATATTTACATGCCAACCACCCGACAGGTTGATAGGTATGCCTGCATAGTCAATATAACCACGTAATGCCATTTGAAAGAAGGGAACTTCTCTGTTAAACAAGTTTTGGTTACTGCTACGCATGGGCACATTTAAGACCGTATCTGCAAAGGGTAGAGCGTAAGAATTACCATGGTCTACCATGATTTTTAGACCTTGATCTTGCATCTTCTGCAATTGCTCTTGAATAATGTTCACAGATTCAACCCGATTGACTAAACGATCTAATTCATATCGGAAGTCAGAGTTAGCTTCTCTAGCCATATCAAACAAAGAAATATTATTGATCTTGTACTTATCATAGTTTGCTAAGAAGCTATCCACTAAAGGACCCACTCTTGAGGGTGATAGTACATAATGGTATAACCGATTATCGCGAGTAAACATACTCGTGGAATACTGGTAAGAACGAGCAACTAAACGATTAAGGAGCCGCGATCCGTCTTGGCGAGGATTAAAATCATTGAATACTGTGTTACGATACACATTGAGGAAGCCAACACTAGGATATAGTTCGAATCCTCTTTCGTTCAAAAAGTCATTGAAGCTCATTAACTCGTTTTGCGTCCCAATAACTCTTTCGATCTTCGCTTCGGTTGGATAATCATGTTTGATTCCACCGTCTAACCAACCACTATACTTAACTTTGATATTATCAATTCCAGCATTGACTAAGTCTTGCACTAACTCTCTAGACTGACTAATAGTGGTTAACGGAAAGGTTACAGTACGAGAAATACCCAATATTGGTTTGCGCTTGTCAATCGCTGCGACTAATTCCAAATAAAACGGAATATTATCAGCAGGTTCTCGCAGGACCAAATCATAGCGGTTTACTAGATACTCTTGGTACATGTTAGCCATTCCCACATAGTTCGCTTGATCACCAGCTAGGAATCCATAGCGGATGACAAAGTCACCTTGGTAGATCTGCGATTGATAGGAGGGTACTTGACCAGCATGATCGAGATTAATGACTCCTCTAGGAATCGGTGTAAACTGGGCAAAGATCTTATTGTAGTTATCGGTTTTCTCGGAAATATCGGCTCGTATTCTGGCTAAAGCTGCACCCTCTTCAATAATTGCAAAAAAGGCATTGTCACCCTGCTTTAGTCCAAAAACTGGTAAACGGACAGTCTCTGGATGCCTGATAACCTCATTGCGGACATCTAAGGTGTTATCTCGACCATAGACAAGCTCATTGTAAGCAGCTGAATAAGTCCGTCCATTATTTAGATCGATTAGAGCCCCTGATCCATCGGGAACAAACATATAGCCTTCTTGTTCAACATTAGCTGCTCCAAAGAATTCTAAAACATCAATATCTAACAGTGGGAAGGTATGTTTC
>SKJB01000129.1 GCA_007116145.1 Limnochordia bacterium
CCACATCGGCAGCTACTAGCAAATAGTCTTTAGTCCAGCGGAAGTAAACCTTCCCTGAGCTATCTTCAGGACCCTGCCATGCGCTATCTCCACGCACAGCTTGTGCCTTTTCATTAAGTACGATTGCTGGTACCACAAACTCTCCATCGACTATCCAATCGCTTAAGTCTCCATCGATAGTCACCGTTTCATTCTGACCAACTGATAAAGCAATATATTCCGACGCAACTACAGATCCCGCTAGCCCAAGAACTAAAACCATACATAGTGCTACAGTCAATAATCTCTGATTCATAAACAAGCACCTCCGTTAATTTTTACCCATTCATACAAAGATTCACACCCAATTGGAAACCGCTAGGTCTTAGAATACAGGATGTTAGAATATAAGTCTGAATAGGTTTAACTAATAATTCACCATTTATTCTGATAATCCTCTAAACACATCATAATTAATTAAATTTTAGAGCAATTCTTCAAGCTAAATACGTAGTCGTTCATTAATTGCGAATTCTGGTCTAAATACTACCAAGTGTCAGCTTGACAACATTTTAAATCGATCATACGAGAATTCCTTCGCTTTCTTTACGCCCTTAAGCTAGTCCAAGAAACCTGCTGGCTCACCCGTACCAGTTTACTTGTTAGCCTATCCGTTGACTATCAGATAGCTCCTCGGACCAGTCATCGGCTACGTGCTATCGTTGCTTCATGTGCCCAAAGAAAACCATGGCCGCAGCGATCCCACCAATGGAGAAAACGAGCCAGAAGCCGAGTAAGTCCAGCGCTCCTGGTACGTTTGCCTGACTAGAGAACACCGTCATTCCCAGCAAAGCAACAGGGTAGATGGCACCCTTTACGAGCATCAGACTACCGAGGATGTAACCCCATGGGTGCCTCTTCCATAACGCAATCGCTGCCCAAACGAGACCAGGAACGAGTAGACTCAAATCCAAGGCAAAGATGACCGCTGTGGGATGACCGGAGTCAACAATGGACTGTGGTACCTCGCCCGTGATGAGAAATCCAATCGTCTGAGCAAGCCACATTCCTCCAAGGACAAAGGCAACCATCGCTAGGTAGATGGCAATGGGTCTAAGAGGAGTCTTTTTGCTGAATGAGTGCTGCACTACATGAATATCCATGCTTGGAATAGCAAGAACAAGCAACAGGAGTGGCAGTGCAAATAAGACGACGTAGACAAGAAAGAGTTCGTTGAAGACAGCGGCAAATAGGACCATTAAGCTCTCCTAATTCATCCGCCACGGAAGGACTTCTGTTATTCTTGAATCTTGTCGTTCAAAATCTACCTACCGCGAGCGGGTTCTGCAAATATTATCCTGCTATAACGTAGACTCAATAATCTTCAGCATAGCCTTAGTTGCAGCTGCATGCTCAGCCCCATTAATCTGATTGGTTGTACCACAGAAAAACAAGACCGCATCAGGATTATACCAAGCGTTCTTCATTCATTATGTGCTTCGACGGCGGACTGAAATTTCATCCATCTATATGGAGATTACTCTAGGGGTATGCTTTATTCCTCCTGCAAAAACCCAATAATAGGTCCTGCTTATGTTGTTCTTACAGGTTTGGGAGGCAAGACGGGAGGAAAACGGGAGCGATTCCAGCTCGGTGGCACCAAATATTGTTATTTTTTTTTGATACTCTCCCTATTCATCCACAAAGCGATAGCCAATACCAATTTGAGTAAGAATAAACCTTGGATTTGCGGGATCCCTCTCAATCTTCCGCCGAAGACTGGCCATAAAAACCCTTAAGTTTTTAGCGTCAGCAGTTTCGCTGTAGCCCCAAATCTGGTTCAGCAGAAAATTATGTGTTAACACCTTCCCCCGATTAGCTATTAAGAGCTTAAGAAGACGAAACTCCATTGGTGTTAGATGCACTTCTTTATTGTCAACATACACAAGACCTCTTGAGTAGTCCACAGTTAGATTTTCACATGTAAAACTGTCCACATTATCTGGATTAGTAATACGGTTTAGCTTACGTTGAGCAACCCGCATTCTGGCCAGAAGTTCCCCTATGTGAAACGGCTTCGTCATATAGTCGTCAGCACCACAATCAAGAGCTTTGATCTTTTCCTCTTCTTCCTCTCTTGCAGAAACCACGATGATTGGCACATTACTTCTTTCCCTGATCTGCTTAATAAGCTTCAGTCCATCTACATCAGGCAACCCCAGATCAAGAAGTATGATATCAGGGTTATTAGCATAGAAAAGAGAAATAGCTTCTTTCCCTGTTCCCGCAACTATGATTCTATAGCCTTCATCATTTAAGTAAATGGTCACAAAGGACACGATATACTTATCATCTTCCACTATCAGAACTATGATGTTATCTTCCATTATTCATCCTCCGCTAATGGCAGAGTGAATGTAAATAACGCACCACCGAGAATCGATATTCCAGTATGAATAGTTCCGGTGTGCGCTTCCACAACAGCCTTACAAATTGCCAAACCAAGACCTATTCCTTTTTCACCGTCAGAACCAGTTTTTCCTCTGGTGACAAAAGCTTTAAACAATTCTTCACCAAGCAACGGGTCTATTCCGTTCCCGTTATCAGCAACACTAAACTCAACATAATTATCGGATCTTGATACCGTTAGCTCGATTTTACTGCCTTTTGGAGTATGGGTGACAGCATTACGAAGCAGGTTTACAAGCACCTGCACAATTAATTTTCCATCCATTGGAACTGCGATGACTTCTGGTGGTAAGCTAATCTTCAGCGATCTGTCCTTCAACCCAACAACGTGTCTAATTGCTTCATTTACAACATCATCGATAACTTCTATTTGTTTATTAACTTCCAAACTCCCATTATCAATTCTGGTCATATTTAGAATGTTTTCCACAAGCGCTGTTAGCCATACTGCTTGCTCATTAATATCTTCTGCCAAGCGCTTAATACTCGTACGGTCAAGTGTTGTTTCACTCCGTTGCACTATATAATCACTAGCACCGACAATTCCGGTAAGAGGAGTTCGTAAATCGTGCCCAATACTTCGTAAAAGATTACTCTTTAGATGCTCTCGTTCCATAGCAACAAGGATTTTTTCCCGTTCGTTGTAGACCAGCTCACGATCTAGGGCAATACCCATCTGCGCTGCCACTGTGTTAATAAGCCACTCATGCTCGAGATCAAATTTTTGATTCTTATCATATAACTTAAGTACACCAAGTTTTCTAAAAACACCATTAATAGGCAACTCCAGGCATGTCCTGTCTGTATTAGGAATGAAATTGTCACAAAAATAAGAATTTCCATTAACGCTCACCTCAACCATACTTTCGTAGCCCATATGATCTTTAATATAGCATGTACCTTGCTGTATAATGTTGCTTTCTCCAGTGACATTTAGAAAGCTTTGGGCAACCTCATATAACAGCCTTGCTGTTTCCTCGTTCTTCTGAGAAATAATCAACTGCTGTTGAAATCTCGCACTCAAACTCGAAGATATAATCGATGCTATATAGAACACAAACATGAGTGTCATATCATCCGTGTCTGTGATCAAAAAAGTGTGAACAGGATCAGTCAAAAAATAATTGAAAATCACTACGCTAATACTCGATGCAATAATACCAAAATGATATCCTCTTGTGCAAGCCGTTACCAACAAAACTCCTATGATAAAAACCATCAGGATGGTTTCATTACTAATATTCAACTGGTGAAGAAAAACCGCCCCAGCCGTTGTACCAAGCATAATTAGAATCATTCTCACATAGTACGTGTTTTTCATGCAAACACCTCAAATGAGATTGTATCACATTTTGGACCGAAGGTACACCTTGCAGTTAGAACACTTTCTCCTCGATTTGCTCTAACTTATCATCAGCACCCATTGCCACAAGAATATCCTTACTCTTAATGATAAAATCAGCTCCAGGTACCACATCAATCTTGTTCCCTCGCTTAACAGCAATTACATTGATGCCATATTTAGCTCTTAGATCAATCTCCTTAAGAGTTTTGCCAGTAAATGCTTCTTTTGCAATCACTTCAACTATCGCGTAATTCGGTGCGAGTTCAATGTAATCAATTAGATTTCCTGACATAAGATTATGTGCCAACCGGTTGCCCATATCTCGTTCAGGATAGACTACCCGATCAGCACCTAGTTTTTCAAGAACTTTCCCGTGTACTTCAGAGACGGCTTTAGCTACAATATACTTCACGCTTAGTTCTTTCATAATTACAGTCGTGAGAATACTTGGTTGTAGAATACCAATACTGACTATCGCAACATCCACATTTCGAATACCCATGCTCCGCATTGCATTTTCGTCAGTACCATCTGCTTGCACAGAATGGGTAACAAATTTGGCCATCTCCTGAACTCGATCTTCGTTCAAATCAACAGCTAAAACCTCATAACCCATAGAGTACAGCGTCCGAGCTAAACTAGAACCGAAGCGTCCGAGTCCAATGACTGCAAATAGCTTAGTACGGCGTGACCTCTTTTTGGAAATCATTTTCCATCCCCCAAACGGCATCTAAAATCATTATAGTCATTTTCCATTATAAGTAGAAGTATCGACACGTCTTCACCTTCTCCTAAAAACCCATGCTAGCATTATACAATTTTAGGCATTAAGATTGTATTAAGACTCACCCCATAGACATAATGAAGATATAAAGACTCATGGCCAAATCCAAAAGAACACTATCTATTTATCCCAGCGAAATCTTCTCCTCTGGCATACGCGTATTACTTTGCTGCCGACTACCTCTTTGACCAAGGGCCAATGCAAGCGTCATGGGACCTACTCGCCCTAAGAACATGGTAATGACCAACAGACTCTTACCCAGTGTGGAAAGGTCGGCTGTAATTCCTAAGGAGAGACCGACAGTACCAAAAGCAGATACAACTTCAAATAATGTAGGTACAATGTCAAAGCCCTCTACGACCAAAAGCACAAGAGTAACACAAGCAACCCACATAAGAGCGAGCAATATGATAGCCCATGCTCTATCAATCTGTGACCTTGAAAGCCTCCGATTGGCAACTTCTGCATCGGTTTTACCAGTTATCGTTCTCCAACAACCGAGCAATACACTAACAAAGGTGGTAGTCTTTATACCTCCACCTGTTGATCCTGGAGATGCACCGACGAACATAAAGAATAGAATTAAAAACAGACTAGCTGTTGTTAAGTTACCAGTAGGAACCACGTTAAATCCCGCTGTCCGTGGCGTTACGGCAGTAAAAAAGGACGCCCAGATCTTTTGGACAAGGTTCAAACCACCTAATGTTTCACTGTTTGCATATTCCAAAAGAAATACAGCAACCCATCCGACTAAGATTAGTGATACGGTGCTTAGGAGAACTATGCGTGTATGAAGCGAGACCACTCGTATTGAACGATAATGCAATAACTCGAGAAGTACAGTAAACCCCAAACCACCTAGAATGAATAGAGCTGCAATTACTAACAGTATCGGCCTATGCGTGACAAATCCCTCAAAACTGTTACCGAAAAGATCAAACCCCGCATTAGCAAAAGCTGATATAGCATGAAAAACTGCAAAATACCCTGCTCTTGCAGGTGTGAGACTCGAGGAGAAAAACAGAAACAGCAAAGCGGCACCCAACACCTCGATAATAAAAGTCAAACCAAGTACATAGCGCACTAGGCGTACGATGCCAGATATGTTATTCTGATTTAAGTCCTCTTTTAGAAAGAGGCGATCGCGTAATCCAATCCGTCGGCCTAAGAGCATGGCGAATATTGTTGACATAGTCATCACACCTAGTGCACCAATCTGGATTAATGTAAGAATAACAAGTTGGCCAAAGAGCGTTAGCTCAAACCCTATGCTTATTACACTTAACCCAGTCACGCAGATAGCGCTCATCGCCATAAATAAGGCATCTATCCATGATAAACCACTTCCGACAGTAGATAACGGCAATCGAAGCAGTATCGCTCCAACACTCACGGTGGCTGCATAGGCTAAGACCACAAACTGTGTAGGAGAGAGTGTGCTAAATGCTGTACATTTCTTAGCAGAGAAAAACTGATTCACTTTATCACCTCAGCAGATAAATTATTCTCACATAGTTGCAACCCAAAACGCAACAAAAAATACCACGAGGATCTCGTGGTAATAGACAGAGTCCTCCCTTCAAAGCCTACGAGGTTAGCTGTCGGGTTAGAGCTGAAGAGTGCTCTACTCGGAATGCGAGTTTCACCCCCGAAAAGTGGGTCCCCCATTGTCACTTGGACATTCGGCAAATTATTAGCTTCATGGAGTAACTATACACCTATTCAACACTAAAATCAATCAAGATATTCCAATACACGTCTCCTATTCATTCCACAATCCAGTGATATCCGATTCTGGCAATGCTGTATGGGACGGGGCCGGTCTATCTAAATTTGGCACACCCGAACCAGGTCAGATTTATCAGCTTTGCAGGATAAGAACCATATTTTGTAGAATTCTAGTGATAGACCACCTGCTATTGAAGAATTATGGTTGTTAAATCGAGAGGATACGATGCACGAATGAAACACTTAAGGTTTTTTATTTCCTATTACAAGACCCAACGGCGTCTATTTTTAATTGATATGATTTGCGCCAGCCTAATTGCCATGATGGATTTATCGTTCCCTGTTATTACTCGCTTATTTATGAAAGAATTTATCCCAAACCAAAATATGCAAGCGGTTAGCTTGTGGGTAGCTATTCTGGTAGTCTTGTATTTTGGTAGGTTATTGTGTCAATATGTCGTAGATTATTATGGCCATGTAGTTGGTGTCAATATGGAATACCACATGCGTAAGGATTTGTTTTCTCATTTGCAGACGCTTGATTTCCGTTTCTTTGATGATACAAAAATAGGGCATTTAATGTCACGTATTGTTAATGACCTGCGCGAAGTTTCTGAACTAGCTCATCATGGTCCAGAGGATTTTTTTATAGCTACATTAATGCTTATTGTCTCCTTTGTCTATCTGTTGACAATTCATGTGCCATTAACACTTATCGCTTTTACATTCATTCCCATAATCTGTTGGTTTGCCTATTTTAAACGTGCAGCCATGGAGATTGCCTTTACACAAGAACGAACTAAAGTTGCCGATGTTAATGCTGAAGTAGAAACTAGTCTTTCTGGTATTCGTGTGGCTAAAAGCTTTGTAAACGAGGATTTTGAAGAACAGCGTTTTGATAATGCAAACAATGCATTTAAAAGATCCCGTAGTGAAGCATTTAAGTCGATGGCTGAGTATTCCTCAGGCCTTGGCTTTCTAACTAATGTATTAAATGTTGCAGTATTAGGTGCAGGAGCTTGGTTTATGTACGGAGGTCACATCGATTTAGCCGATTTGACAGCATTTCTTATGTTTATTAGTTATTTCTTACAACCAATTCGTCGTCTCATAAACTTTACGCAACAATTTCAGCAAGGCATGACTGGTTTTGCAAGGTTTACTGAGCTTTTAGCAGTGAAACCATCGATTACTGATGCCCCCGATGCTATAGAATTCGAGCAGGTAAAAGGTCATATTCGATTGCACAATGTTTCCTTTCAATATCTTGAATCAAGTGAAGTATTAAATGACATCTCGTTAGAAATACCAGCTGGGAAAACGGTGGCATTTGTTGGACCTTCAGGTGGTGGTAAAACCACGTTGTGCCATTTAATTCCTCGGTTCTATGATGTTACACAGGGTGAAATTCTAATTGATGGTGTGGATATCCGCCAGATTCGCCAGCATTCCCTGCGTCGACAGATTGGTCTAGTGCAACAGGATGTATTTTTATTTACTGGCACCATTCGTGATAACATAGTTTATGGTAGGCCTAATGCTTCAGACAAGGAAGTGATCGAGGCTGCTAAGAAGGCTCAAATCCATGAGTTTGTGACTTCACTACCGCAAAAATACGACACCTATATAGGTGAGAGAGGTATAAAACTATCTGGGGGGCAAAAGCAACGAATATCGATTGCACGGGTATTTCTAAAGAACCCACCCATCTTGATTTTAGATGAGGCCACATCTGCACTAGATACGGCGACAGAGCAAGAGATTCAAGGAGCACTTATCACCCTAGCCAAAGATCGAACAACCCTGATTATTGCCCATCGACTTTCTACGATTCAACATGCAGACTTAATCGTTGTATTGGCAAATGGTCGTATTCATGAACAAGGTTGTCACGATGAGCTAACTCGTAACAAAGGTATGTACGCCAAGTATTGTAGTGGACAAACTAATCGATCATTCGATGAGGTTTCGGGCAATGTTTTTGCAGCAACCTTATGATCCAGGGAATCTTTTGATACCATCCATAGCATTCCCTGGATCATAAGGGATGCAAAATCTTTGTGCTGCAAAGAAAATGTTAAGGCCTGAAACCATTGCACCCCTCAAAGTCTTAACGGCCAAACACCAGATATCACTATTAGTTTGGTCGAAAACCCTCCACGGGCCCGCGAAAAGGTTCACCCTTCTTGTGATTGTGTTTCTTACCCTGGAAAGTAACCGCTGATACAGGACAGAAGTTATAACAGCGTAAACACAAGATGCAATTTCCTTTTGTAAGGAGCGTTCCATCTTCAACCTCAATATTACTTACAGGGCAGTATTGGACACAGAGTTTACACCTAGTACAGCGGATATCATCAAAGCTAATACTATCTCGCATCGCCGCAAACCCTTTGCGAAAAGGCACTCGCTGAAAGGCACCTAGAATTTGTGCAAAATAGTTAAACCCCTTACGCACCTGTTTACCTCTAATCATTGCATTAACAAACTGGTTTACTCGCCGACTGGCTCTTCGTAATTGACCCTGCATGCGCTCTTTATCATTCGTAAAGGGTAGCAGGGGAATAGGCAAGCAGACATTATTAGGCATGAGAAAGTGAGTTCCCCATTTGATCTTAAACCCTTGGGGCTCAAGGAAACTAGCGCCAACACGTGCGCCATCTCCTGACCATAGCCATTGGGTGCAATAGACAAAAGTTGGTTGGGCCTGCACTTTGCTTAGATGCCCGATGAAATCCTTCATGATTTGGGGTAGATCAGAACCATAGATCGGATAGCCAAACCCTATGAGATCCGCATCCACTATCTGCAAGTCGGCTTCATTCGGTGTAACTCTCTCTATGGAAATAACACTAACCTCCGCTTTCTTGGCTCTAAAGGCCTGTGCTAACTGTTGACTCACCCACCAGGTATTCCCCGTACCAGAAAAGTAGAAGATCACGACTTTTAGCATAGTCCTCCTCCTATCTTTAGTTAATGTACGTGCATTGCGTGTGAATTTGTGCTATTCATTCTATATAATTAATGACGTTTTCTGCTCCATCAAACTTAATAGGACATTCATTATGCATCCTTATTTTCTGACTCATCTTTGCGTTGAATCGAGATTCCCAATCAGGCTGATTCTCTAGAGCCGGAATCGAAAGAATTAATTTTAGTATTCTGCCTGCTTCAAGACCATAAGCATACTGCTCTGAATCGGTTGGCTTCAATCCTGTGCCTCACCATATGCAAATTCTAGTAGATCATTCGCTATTTTCGCTTTTCCTCCAGAACCTTAATGGTACATCATGGACAAACTACTCCATTCCATATCTGTGCTAGTCAAGGACTTGTAATAGACAAGTGAGCTGTCATACAGCTCCTCTGGGCCCTCGAATTTGTTTAACGACACCATGGGATCGCTAAGAAGTATCCATAGCTGAATCTCTCAGCTTGCCACTTGGTTACGGCCTTGCCGTTTCGCCCGATAGAGTGCCTGATCGGCTGCTTCCACCAAAGCTTGGGGCTTGGTTTCCGCTGTACAGCACATCGAAGCCACACCTAGGCTCACAGTCATCTGGTCGTGTTCTGAATCCTCATGGAGAATGCTTAAGCCCCATACAGCTTGTCTGAGACGACGAGCAATACACTCAGCTCCAGCCAGATCTGTTTCTGCTAAAATCACGAGAAACTCCTCGCCACCATAGCGCGTTACCAAATCCGTGCCCCTCTTCATTTGAGACTGCAGTGTCTGAGCTACTCTCTGTAAAGCCTTATCACCAGCCACATGACCGTAGTTGTCATTGAAGGCCTTGAAACGATCAATATCAAGCATGATCAGCGAAAGCGGTTTACCTGAGCGCATCCCCCTCTCCCACTCCTCCTCAAGTTTTTCCTGTGCTTGGCGTCTGTTGGCAAGCCCTGTGAGTGCATCTTCAAAGGAAAGTCGTCTCAGTTCAGCAGCTTGACGCTCGATTGTAAGCCGATCTAAAAAACGCTGCACACCACTGAACCAACTAAGTTGGGCTACACAAAATGCTAAGACAGTGAGCACAGTCCCATTGATAACATTGTGAGTACGGATTAGGGGATCGGCTTGAAACGAGTTAATAAATCCTATCAGGACAGCTAGTCCTATACTAAGAGCAAGTCCACTCTCCCAAACCGCTAGATTCACAAAAGAAGCCAGAACGAAAATCATGATCAGATAAAAGGTGATCGCCCCCAACCATTGTTGGCTCAGACCTACCCACACTGCAGCCAGCATACACAAAAGGGTAACTGATCCAACAACTACAATGTGATGACGGAATACGATATCATTGTACGATCGCGGTCTGCGAGCTATGACCACGAAAGCGAGACAAAGCACCACCATAGCAACACGTAGTCCAATGTACGTCCGTAATCCTACCGAGAGTGCATGTTCTGCTGGCGAAAGGACCTGTATCACTAGAAGAACTGTCATGACAATGACAGTCACCCAGGACATTACCTGCATTCTCACGACATTCTGGTGACACACCTCATCTCGAAAACGCTTCTGCTGATCGGGAGGAATTCCAGGAATTAATTCCTTGATTAACCGAAATAATTTCATCATAGTTACAACCCCTTCCAATAGCAAGAACCATCACCTTCAATACTTCCCTTGCATGATCTCTCGCAGCTTTTTCGATATTCACTTTTATTGGCACATTGATCTAGATAGAAATAATTGCTGCACAAATGTTAGAATTTCACTTACACTGCTTTGCGGCAATTCTACCGGTCATAATCGCAGTCGGTCCACCAGCTGGGCTATAAACCCATTTTCCTGCAGCATACACGTCTGGCAGTGCTGTTTGTACCGAACTGTTCATCTTAAACATGTTAGTAACCGCAGGAATTTCTCCTTCAAAAGACCAGCCTACGATTGAACCCTCGGAACTGCCTACCCGTTCATAGATGGACCATGGAGACGCAGAAAAGCGAAACAACACCTTGTCCTTCAGGTTCGGGTAAATACCAGACGCAATGACTGCAATAAATCGCTCTTCCACCCTATGCTTGAATTCTTCATACCAGCCCCTAGCCCGAACTCG
>SKJB01000114.1 GCA_007116145.1 Limnochordia bacterium
TACGACGTGAGTTACCCAAATGTGTAAAAGCGTTTCAGGTCGAAGATTTAAACACAGTACTTGAAGGCATAGATCTGTTAATAGGTGGAGTTAGCAGTTTTGGCGTTGAGTGGTTTGCCGAAAACGTATTGCCGCGGGTATCTCATCAAAATTTACCGGTTTTATCTGTTACGAAGGGACTTGAGGAGCATAGTGATACAGGTTTACGCCCGTTTCCCGATCGCTTTAAAGATAGATTCTCAACGTCTAAGGTGTCGTTTAATGCTATCGGTGGTCCATGTACAAGCTATGAGTTAGCTGATCGTCGCCACAGTGCGGTAGCATTTTGTGGCGATGACCTAGCAGTCCTCCAAAAGCTGAAAACGATGGTGGAAACTCCATATTATCACCTTAGTGTATCAACTGATGTGATCGGTATCGAATTCTCTGTAGCACTGAAGAATGCGTATGCGTTGGGGGTTACTTTAGCAATAGGTTTGGTGGAAAAAGATGAGGGGATTGGATGTGTAGAAGCGTACAATCCGCAGGCTGCGCTTTTTGGTCAGAGTATCCGCGAGATGACACGTTTAGTTAAAATGTTTGACGGTCAGGAAGAGAGTGTCCTATTTGGTGCTAGTGACTTGTATGTAACAGTATTTGGGGGACGAACACGTAAACTTGGTACCCTGCTTGGGCGTGGTTTGTCCTTTGCTCAAGCGATGGCTGAGTTAGAGAGCGTGACCCTAGAATCTGTGGCCATTGCCACTCGTGTTGCTAACACCCTGCGCAAAATGGAGATGGCAGGAATTGCGAATATGAGTGACTTTCCGCTATTAATGCATATAGACGAAATTATAAATTGCGGCAAACCAGTGGCTATCCCTTGGCATAGCTTTGGCTAACTAGAATGCAATTTATGTACTGCGCAACGGAACGTGGATAGTAACCTTGGTCTCCTGATACGGCTCAGATTCGATCTTAAAATCATGGGTCTCTCCGTAATAAAGCTTAAGCCTTTCTATGATGTTTTGTAGTGCATATCCCTCAAGTGTAGCCGTAGGGTCGGCCATCTTGTTTAAGTAGTCCTTGTCAAATCCACAACCATTATCCATTACTTCTATACAAACCCAGTTTTCTTTTTTGTAGCAGTTAATCGATATCCTGCCTCCGTCTTCCATCTGCTGAAACCCATGGATGATACTGTTCTCGGCAAGAGGTTGCAGGATAATCTTTACTATCTCAAACTGCATTAATTCTGGTTCTGTATTAACTATAAACTGAAATTTACCACTGTAAACAATTTCTTGGGTTCGCATATAGTTGGTAACGTGTTCTAACTCTCGTCCGATGGTTGTGCTTTCTTTTCCCTTATTTAAGCCAAGTCGAAAGACGTTTGATAACGAGACTGCAATTTCACTAATCGATGAATCTCCCTGGATCATTGCCCGCCAGTAAATTGAGTCGAGCGCATTGTAAAGAAAGTGCGGGTTGATTTGTGCTTGAAGAGCACGAAGCTCAGCCTTTCGCTTTTGAGACTGCTCTTGTTTAACTAGGCTTTGTTCTAACTCTACTTGGCTTAGTAATTTCTCTACCTGTGCGCTCATCATATCAAAACTGTGCGCTAGTTGGCCGATCTCATCGTCATATTTGGGGCTAAATCTTGCCCTAAAATTGGTATAAAGTGTCTCGTTCATCATGATCTGTAGTCGATGAAGTGGTTTTGTAATAGTTTGAGCAACAAGCCCTGATAGAATGCTTACAAGAACGATTAGTATTATAGCTATGAGTAGTATCATACCTTTAATAGCGTCTAGGTCATTAAAGATTACACTTTCGTGTTGGATACTAACCATTTTCCAGCCGTTAATCGGAAATTCATGTGTGTTAACAAGTAGGTTATCAGTATATGTGTATTTGAAGTAACCGCCGATGCCAGCATCAGTTAATTTGGTGATAAAGTCTTGATCGTCTAATAAGGATGAAAGCATACCGTTGTTGGCACCTACGAGTAGACGATGTTGCTCATCAATAATATAGACTTCGCCCTGTGCCTCCCCGATGATTCCGTTTAAGTAGTCCTGTAAGTATTCTTGTTTTAGATTAATTATAATGTATAGATCCCTCGGTTCAGTATGCCCAAGTGTCATGGCTTGTAGAGCAATGGAAATAATTGGGAGGGGGCTGACATAGGGTTGCTGGAATCCCCAATGAATAAAGGAAGGTCTTGAAGTACCCATCAATTCTGGTAACACCACGGGAAATACCTGATCAAATGGAGGGGCCCCAAGGTTATAAAATACTGCCTTTGGTGTATAAACGTAAATTGAATGGAGAATCCGTTCTCGTGCTGTAATTTGCGATAAGAACGGTTCAATTCTGGATAATCCAACAGAGTAATCTATGTCTTGCTCCCATCGAAGCATGCGCAACGTCTCGTTAAAATTTTCGCTAAGTTGCAGAAGGTGTACTTGAACAAGAATTCCTTTAAGTCGTTCATTAAGGTAGTTAACAGACTGTTCCATTGTCTCACTAGTATGCGCATAAATATTTCGCTCAATTACTCTAGCAGACTGGTAATAGACAACGAAACCAGTAGACACTGTAGCTAAAGTGACGGCGATGAAACACAAGAAGACTATTTTTGAGAGCATCCCAAGGCTCATGATCCAATGTTTCACATACTTAATGATTTGCAAAAAGTTACCTCCTACGTTAGCCTTTGACAGAACCTGCAGTAACCCCAGAAATAAATGTTTTATTTGCTATAAGGTAGATGATTAAAATTGGTATAATAGAGATAGATGCTCCAGTCAGCATATAATGCCACTCAGCAGCGGCTGACGACCCATAACGTAGTGCAATTACGCCAACTGTCAGCGGCCGTAATTCTGGCCTTGTCATTGTAAAGACCGATGACATAATATAATCATTCCAGGCTCCTCGGAAGGTAAATAAAGCAACCACACCAAGGATAGGTTTAATTAAGGGCATAATAATATGCCAGAACGCCTGAAACGTCCCACACCCATCGATGGTTGCCGCCTCATCTAATTCTTTGGGCAGAGTAGAAATAAAGCGGGAGACGAGAAACACATTGATATTTTGAGTGCCTACATGTATTAGGATAATCCCCCACAGCGAATTATGCAACCCCAATTCTACCATTAGTAAATATAGAGGACGCAAGTTCAATGCTCCAACAGCAATGAACATGGTGCTTAAATAAAGCGATAAGACTATTTTTTTTCCGATAAACTGTTTCCTAGCTAAGCAATATCCCGTCATGGAGCAGAGAATAACGGATCCAATAGCTGCCAATGATGAGATATAAATACTGTTTAAAGTATATCTAGCAAAATTAATTTGTTCCCAGACCGCTCTATAATTTGTGAAGATCCATTCTCGAGGTAGGATTGCTCCTCCTGTCATAACATCTGCGTTCGTTTTAAACGCTCCTAATAAAGCATATAAAACGGGAAAAACAGTAAAAGCAGAGGTTACAATCAGAAATCCATATACAAGCACTAGTCCCATAACGGGTTTTACTGCGTTTTTTTTCATTTGCGTCACCTCATACTTAAAAAGTTTCATTCATCTTTTTGGACCAATATAAAAAGATAAGGGTAACTAGAGAAACAATAATGGCAGATACGAATGCCACAGCTGCACCATAACCATATTCTTGTGCAAAATAAACATTAGCTGGTGCGTTAAAGAACAGATAAAATACACGTAAGAACATGACATCGGAAGCTCCAAAAGGTCCTCCGCCAGTAAGAACCATGATGCTCTCGTATCCACCTTTTAAGGAGACCACGATAGCTAGCATCATAATCATTTGTAGCACGGGTCCTAACATGGGTAAGGTGATATAAAATACTTTTTGTAAAGCGCTTGCGCCATCAATATCTGCACTCTCATACATTTCTGTTGGGATGGTCTGTAAGCCAGCTAGGAAATAAATCATATAGTTACCAACTGCACCCCACACCGCCACAATGATGCACGTTAATAAAGCAAGATCCATGCCTAACCAAGCAATAGGCTGTTGAATTAGCTCATTCCTTAGCAGTACTTGGTTAACAATTCCGTTATACGTATTGAAGATAAAGTAGAAAACTAAACTCATAATACCCATACTAATAATTGTTGGCATGAAGATCAGGGTGCGAAATATCGTTCTTCCTCTAATCTTAAGATTCAAAAGTACAGCTAAAATGAAGGCAATCGGAAGCGTTATTGCAAGCTTTCCGCCAGCGTAAATAAACGTGTTCTTTACTGCATTCCAATAATCGGGATCCCTTGTAAACACTCGGACAAAATTGTCAATACCAATAAAAACTGGAGTTCGAAACCCGTCGTACTCATAGAACATATAGCGCATTCCCCATAAAATAGGGTAGACAGAAAAAACTAGTAGGCCAATTATTCCTGGAGCTAGCATAAGGTATACAACAGCGTCACTCTTTGCAGAATTGCCAGAGTGGCGAGTAAATCGTCTTGTAATAAAATGTCTCAATTGATAAATTGTTGATGAGCGAGTCGGCTGTGACATTACTCTCACACTCCTTACGAAGCCGGAGAGATCACTCGATCTCCCCGGGGGTTGTTAATGTGTGCTATAGGTTAGCAGGATCGAAATCCTCAATAATAATGCGTTCAATTGTCCCGCGACTTACAGCTCTATCTAATGCATCATTGTAACGTCTATTTAGATCCTGAATTCCGCGGTCGAGATCCATAGCTCCAAACATGACGGCTGCGATAACATCGTAGTATGTTCTTCCTTCGATAGCTAGCCCAATTTGATGGGGAGCGAATGGCCAGACAAATTCTGCTGTGGGGTCAACCTTAAAGAACTCAGAACCTTGTCTTGAGGAATCGTTAGCAATCTCTAATACTGATGGAACTACTGACATGCCGAGGCCGAGCTCGTGATATTTGACCAATACCTCATTGCGATGGAACCACTCCATAACCTTCCAAGCTAAGTCAGGATGCTTGGACTGGGTGGAAATTGCAAGCCACTTACCTGCACCATTAATGTTACTCCTACCTAATTCAGAACCGGTTACAGTTGGTATAGGAGCAGCAGCCCAATTTACATCCGTTGTAAACTGGTTGGCATAAACTCCAATTTCCCAATCTGCAGACATGTACATGCCAATTTTTCCTTGGGCAAATTGAGCTCGCATTGGATCGATATCTAAGGATTCTATCCCTGGGAACGTCGAACCATCGACGACTAGCTGTTTGAAGCTAAGGATGATTGGTCGAATTCGTTCAAAGTCATAGCGCCCTGTAGCAAAATCATAGGGAAATAGGTTGCTCATCATGGCAACTTGATCAAAGGAACGGTTAAGTGCGCTTTGAGGGGCTTTCAGATTTAGAGCGAATCCGTAGGCTTGCTCATTCTTTGCAGCACTCGTAATCTGCTTTGCATATTCAACCATTTCCTCTAAATTGGTTGGTGGGGATGTTATGCCGGCTTTCGCAAATAAGTCCTTATTATAAATCAGACGATAAGGATTTCCAACATTTGGTAAACTATAGAGGTGACCATTATAACTGTTAATATGGTCGACTTCCAATAAACCTGCAAATCGAACTTGCATGTCTTCGTTGAGATAGGTGTTGAGCGGTAGGGCCATGTTTCGATCAGCTAAATACCTGGTATCAGATGCGACCGAAAAAATGTCGGGGGCTTGACGGCTTTGAAAGGCTAATTCTAGGTTTTGACGATAATTCTCAGCCATGATATTATACTCGATTTTAATGCCATACGTGTTTGTATCATTAAACTCTTTGACTAACTCTTGCATGAAATCCATATCATGGCGCTGATGGGTCCACCATACTAAGGTTGTTTGAGCCATAGCTGCTCCTGCTAACCCTGCCATGAGGCTACTGACGACCACCAATACCAAAATTACATGTGCCTTTGCTTTCCATTTCTTCTGCATGCTGTTTCCTCCTTTTATTTTTAACCATGTTTACATTTGCATAATATACGATCGAGTAGTCGCTTACAATGCGACAATCTTACGATAAGGGTGGGTATTCTTATGAATTGTTAGGAGGTAACCATTCAGCAGGTGTTACACCCGTGTGTTTTCGAAATAAAGTACTAAAATAACGACGATCTGTATACCCTACCATGTTTGCCACTTCATATACTTTATAACTTCCAGTTAAAAGTAACTCTTTTGCTTGCTCTATACGGATCTTTGTCAGAAACTCCAAAAAGGTGTCCCCAGTCACATCCTTAAACACCGTCGAAAAATAGGTTGGGCTAAGGCATACATGCTCTGCTACCCTCTGAATTGATATGTTCTCATTGTAGTGGTTACGAATATATTGTTGCGCTAATTCCATGTCATGTTCTAGCCTTTTCTTTCTGCGATTGTGATGTTTCTTCGCTAGCGCACATACCCACAACTGTAACCATGTATGAATTTCGATTCTAGTCTTTAAGTCTTCAAACTGATTGTAAGGGTCTGTAAGCGTTACTAAAGGAACAGATTCCTCCATCGTTTGCATATCTAACTGAAAAAGCGAATTGACCAATCCTAAACAGATGGTTCGACACAATCTTGGTGATGCGTTGTGGTTGTCAAAGACGCTACTAAGGTAGGCATCGAGGTAGGGCAGTGCTTGATCATGAATTCCGGCCTTCACCACAGAAAGTAGTTCTTGCTCTTCCTTGTGGGGATAACTGCTCAAGGGGAACCCGCGATCAATATCCTGAAACATAATGACGCAGTTTGAACCACGATAGAGCTTGTGAGATAAGGCTTCTTGCGCATCGGTATATGATTGCTGTATTCCTGAGAGCTTAGAGTAAAACCCACCAATGCTTATAGTAATTGTAGACATAAGTTCATGGTTAGTCCAAGTTCGTAACTGTTCGCTCATGGCAAAAACCTCTGTCTTATATTCGTTTCCTTGTTTTGCTCCATCGTAGTTAGCCAATACTACTACTTTATCGTGGCCCTCTTGAAATATTGCACACTGACAGTTGGCCGAAAAAATATCACATGCAGCAGTAACGATTGCTAAGCGGTTAAGCTCCCTTTGGGTAATCTCGTCGAGCGTAGTGGAGTTGGCTTTGTCCAACTCAATAATCACAACATAAAACTGTTCTAAATCTAGAGTAATTCCTAAGAAGTTAAATCGCTGTTTAACTTCATCGTAGTCCAAATTCTTACCAAACCTTGTTAAGTACCGAAAATATTCATCTCGAAGTAACGGCAGACTCTCCTTTAGTCTATTTCGCAAGATGGCGTCTTCTTGTTTCCTAGATTGTTCTTGATCGAGCTTGATCTTAGCGCGTAAAACTGCATCTTGGATCATCGTAATCCTAGCTGGTTTCAGTAGATATTCTTCCGCCCCAAGGCGTACTGCTTCTTTGGCATATTCAAAATAATCATATCCACTCAGAATAATAACCTTAGTGGATGGAGAAATCTTTTTGATCTCGGCCAATAAAGTCAATCCATCCATAAAGGGCATTTTAATATCGGTAATGACTACATCAGGCATGAGCTGTTTCACGTGCACTAGTGCTTTTTCCCCAGAGGAGGCTGTTTGGACAACGCAAAAACCAGACTCTTTCCAGTTGCCCAATTGCACAATTCCCTGAATAACGTCAGCTTTGTCATCGACAACCATTAATTTATACATAAGCACACCCTTTTCCGACGATGTAGTCATGGATAGGTACCGACTGCAATCTTTACTTTATTTTAACACAAATTAACAGTAAGCGGGTGTTAGATTGGACAAATACTTGATGTTTTGATAAAGTATTATACAACAACCAGGAGAGACTAAGGAGTGGTCTATGTTTTTTTAGTTTCACTAAGGAGAGTGAGAGGTTCTTATGGATTTAGAAGTAATTCAAGGCTTAGCATCTAAACACTTACGTTCGAGAAATGCCCACCACAATAGAGAACAAGGTTTTATTTACTATCACGGTCAACGCGTCGCTAAATTAGCTGTTAATTTACGAAAACGATTGCTACCTGGTGAAACTACTTTTGATCAGGTAATGATTGTCGCTTCGTATTTTCATGATGTGGCAAAAGGGATTGAGCCTCACAGTAAGTTTGGCAGTATTGTGGCTCGCGAAATACTAGCGGACTATTGTACGAGTGAAGAGTTGGAGCAAATTGCTACGATCATCAGACATCACCAATTCCGTGAGAAACGCAATGACTATTCTGATTGCGTAAAGATAGTGCAAGACGCCGATATTTTGGATCACTTTGGTTCGGTAGAGATCTGGATGAATTTCCAACATTATGCACATGAAGGCGGTACGCTTGACGACTCCATTGCTTTTTATCGGGATGACTATGCAACACACGCACAAAAGGTGCGAAGCTTATTAAACTACCCAGTGTCCTTGCAGATCTTTGATGAGAAAGATACCTTTGTCCGGGAGTTTGCAGCAAGGATGGCCTTAGAGGGGAATGGCGAATTCATGTTATGATTCTTGGTCCAGAGCTTGGAGAATATGCAGGTGATGAAAAGTGGATCCTGATATCAAAAGGAATTGGACAGACTTGAAGAGAATTAAGATAGAGAAGAAAAGTATAAATGACACGAGCTCTAAGGAGTAGATAAGCAATGGTTGAGTTACAACCACTAGAGCATAAGGATTGTAAGAAACTGGTTGCTTGGAATGCAGATAAAGACGAAAACTACTTATACCAATGGGCGGGCCATAAAGTGTATACATTTCCATTGACTGTGGAACAGATAAGCACGCGCTTCGGCCAGGAAAATTTGCTATTTTTTAAGCTTTTAGATAACAGCGAGATGATTGGGTGTGTGGAACTAGCAAAGATCGATAAAGCCGCTGGTTACGCGCAAATATGCCGTTTTATTCTGCGGGATGATCGCTGTGGAAATGGACTAGGGCAAATCGCACTCCGGCAGTTAGTAGCCTTTGCTTTTGAGGACTTAAAGCTATTGCGTTTGGAGCTGAACGTTTATACCTTTAACTTACGAGCTATTCAGTGTTATTTAAATGTGGGATTTGTGATAGATGAGCAGAATGACCATCCAGATAATCCCCACTGGAATGTATTTTCGATGTCAATTACCAAAGGAAAAGATGATTTATGAGGAGTGACTACATTGCCATATAAAGTGTTTGTAGATGGACAAGAGGGAACAACAGGGTTAAAAATCCGGGAACGATTAGCAAATCGGGCAGATTTAGATGTCTTAGTAATCGATTCAGATAAGCGTCGGGATACCGAGACTCGCAGACAACTACTTAATGCAGCAGATATTGCTTTTTTGTGTCTACCTGATGAAGCAGCAAGAGAATCGGTTGCGCTGGTAACTAACACCAGAACGCGTATTATTGATGCTAGTACAGCCCATCGCACCCATCCAGATTGGGTTTATGGCATACCGGAACTGAGCGTAGAGCATCGTAAAAATATTCGGAATTCAAAGCGTGTATCCGTTCCTGGTTGTCATGCCTCCGGGTTTAACCTAGCATTATATCCTCTAGTACAAGCTGGTATTGTACCGCAGGACTATCCGATAGCCTGCTACTCGGTAACTGGTTATAGTGGAGGTGGCAAAAAGTTGATTGAGCAGTACGAAACGGTGGATGTGCAGGCTGAGGCTCTTAATTGCCCGCGTCCGTATGCTTTAGGGCTAAATCATAAACACTTACCAGAAATGCAAGCTGTGAATGGGCTAACACATCATCCATTGTTTACACCTATTCTCGGGAATTTCTATCAAGGCATGATAGTCTCCACTCCCCTAGCCGGGAGGTTGTTAAATAAGAAACGATCAGCCGAAGAAGTCCATGAGTATTTAGCTTCATATTATAAAGCTCAAAAATTTGTCAAGGTTATGCCCTTTGCAGCAGAGACTAATTTAGACAATGGCTTTTTTAGTGCTACTGCTTGTAATGGGACAAATCGCTTGGAATTATTTGTGTTTGGTCAAAAGGATCAGATCTTACTGTCGGCCCGGTTAGATAATTTAGGGAAAGGCTCCTCAGGTGCGGCTGTGCAGGTGATGAATGTTATGCTTGGTGTTGATGAGGCGTTAGGGTTAACATCATGAAGCACGAATTCTTTGCCAAGCCAACTCTTGTTTACAGAAACCTGGCCACTATCCAGACAGTAGGGATGTAATGGCTTGCCTGCGGGTAATGCAGGAGCCAAAACACCCTTTGTAGGTAGAGCTACAGCGGTGTTTTTTTAACTAGGGAGGGATGAATGCATGAGCAGTGAGCTAGAGAGTTGCCTAGTGATTGGTGTATCTTCGCGAGCCTTATTTGATTTGACTGCGGAGAACGAGGTATACGAGACTAACGGATTACAATCGTATCGTGAATACCAGCTTGCGCACGAGAATGAAGTTTTGCTACCTGGCCCCGGCTTTGGCTTAATCCGAGGTCTCTTAAAACTTAATGAACTTACACCAGGCAAGCGAAAATCGGAAGTAATTATTATGTCGCGTAATGGCGCTGACACTTCGCTGCGGATTTTTAATTCCGTTGAGCACTATGGGCTTGATATAACACGTGCTGCTTTAAGTGGTGGTAAGCTGCTTGCCCCATATCTTAAGGCTTTTGATGTGGATCTGTTCTTATCGCTTGATGCGGTGGATGTACAAAATGCAATCAACAATGGGTTTGCTGCGGGTACTATTTATGAAAATAACTTTACATGTAGCGAAGATACCCAGCCGCTCGAGGTGATCCGAATTGCCTTTGATGGTGATGCAGTGTTATTTTCCGATGAGTCGGAACAAATATATCAAACCCAAGGTCTTGCTGCCTTTCAAGCTCACGAAAAGGAGAATGCAAAAAATCCCCTGGCAGAAGGTCCGTTTGCTAAATTACTAAAAACCATTGCTTCTATTCAGGCTCAATTTGAACCAGACAATGTACCGATTCGCACTGCCTTGGTAACAGCGCGCAATTCTCCGGCCCATGAACGAGTCGTTCGCACACTGATGGCGTGGGATGTTCGCATTGATGAAGCTTTCTTTTTGGGTGGGGTCTCTAAACATGAGGTGTTACGAGCTTTTGGTGCCCACATCTTTTTTGATGATCAAGATATGCATCTTGATTCAGCCGCCCAGTATATACCAGTAGCGAAGGTGCCGTATCGGGTGAAACCATGAATATAATTGCAGATACGCATCTCCATTCTAGCTTTTCTTGCGATGCTAAAGATTCCATCGAAGATCTGGTTCAACAAGCCATCAGAAATAGGCTAACGTATCTCTGTCTCACAGAGCATATCGATTATAACCCGCTAGATTATGGTTACGATTTTTTTAAGTATGAGGA
>SKJB01000149.1 GCA_007116145.1 Limnochordia bacterium
ATAGCATTAATTAGAGGATAAAGACTATAAGCCTTCCTCGACGCTAAAGGACATGGGAACACAGATGTTGGTTATAGTAATGATTGGACGCACTTTGTTTATTCTAATCATCTGGCCCACCCTCTTTCTTATCCACTTACGACGATTATCTCATTCCACCTATAATTCTTGTATAGTTTATGTCGTAGTCCTAACTCTTCACATACCTTTAACTGTTGTCCCGAGGTAAGCTGGATTATCGTACTTTTCAAAATGACAAAGAACCTCCTCAACTGTCTTAACCCGTCCATACTCAGGCATAAATACAGTATCAAATTGCTTTGCAAGCGCTTCTGCAATGGTTGACTTGCCTCCTGGATTCCCGGATTACTGTAACGAGGTTGGTGGCTCAACTCCCATTTTCACATACAGTTCCTTTTGTCGCATGGTGATTTCGCTGTATCGGCGTTTGGCTCCTGGATAGTGGTAGCATTCAATCACGTCCAGTTCATCAAACAGTCCGCGAATAGTATATTTTCTGAATAAACCTTCGTCCTGCATGCGTTTTTTTATGAAAGACAAAAAGATCAAGGCTACGAATTGCACGAAAAGCTTTCCATCTAAACTCGCATCAGAAGATACCAGCATCCTGCGCATATTCAACAGTTCTTTGAGATTGCCAAAGGCCTTTTCCGTTAAGTCCTTATTTCGATAGATATGTAGAGTTTCTTTGGGATCCTTGACGGTATTGCTGATCAGGACGAAATAACCATGGTTTTGTTTTGCATCTGTGATGGCCGCTTCATCGGGTTCCACCTTTACGCCACGCTTAGGTGTCTTGGTGACCTGGAAATATTTTCTGTAGAACTTTTCGTGGGCTTTCGTCCGTTTTTCAGCCTGCAGTTCGGCTTCCAATTCCGCCAACAGGCTGTAGAAACGCCGTTCTTCCTCGGCTGCTCGTTCACTATTGAAGTATATGTGTAGGTACAGCCGGCGTGTATCACGAAGAACATCTCCTTTGTAGGGTCTTGGTTGGGCGTAATCGCGCATTGACATTCGACTCACTGTAAAAACCACGATCCATCACTAACTTGACCTTTTGGTGTACCAGAAAGTCCATTTCACTCAGGAGGTTCCTAACAGTGGTTACGTCCGTGATATTACC
Organism: Limnochordia bacterium; assembly: GCA_007116145.1. Lineage (GTDB taxonomy): Bacteria > Bacillota > Limnochordia > Darwinibacteriales > DTU012 > CSBR16-88. The sequence continues at coordinate 1,145 of SKJB01000149.1, forward strand.
CGGTAGCTTGCGATAGTAAAAGGGCAGATGGGAGTCTTGACCGAATAGGAGCGCTAAGTTAATCTGGGGCAGACGATCATCTTCCTTGTTTTTTCCATAGCGGACTTGTTTGAGTTGCTCTGAGTAGCTAGAGATGGATGTGGTGTCATAGCACCAAAACTCTCTCTCTACCCGACGTTTGGCCTGAAGCAGGAAAAACTGGTACCGTTCGTCTTCTGTGATCGAGGCAAAAATTTCACTGCTGCGCAGGGAGGCGATGACATCGCCATACGGATGCTGGTGCAGCTTTGCCCATTTCGGGAAGCCTAGCAAGGGAGCTTTATCCTCCATAATCAGGTAGTAGGCCATGGATAGGATCTGCAGATACCGATCCGGGAAACATCGCTTAAGATCCTCTGTGAGACCGATTTGGATCCTATGGCATCTAACAGGTAGGTGGCTCCAAAAAACTGCCGGTTTACTTCCGTTGCTGGAACAGGCCCCTGCTTTGTCGGCTCGATGTTCGTCTGTGTACGCTTCTTGCGGGCAGGAATAACTTCACCGGTTTCCGGATCCAATTTGCCAATCAGTGTTCGTTTCGCTCTGGACTGTTGTTTTTCTTTATCCCAGAAGGATACGGATTCGTACTCGTATGTAATTCCCGTTCGCTTATCGGTCTGTCGAATAATAGCTGACATCAACCCACCTCCTCGTTACGGAAAATTCGGGAATCCAGGTTGCCTGTTGACGGTGCGCCAAGGAATACTACCTTAGTTATCATGTCTTGGTATACCACTGGATCAATGTACTGCTTGAATGTATAAGGATTACCTCGAATTCTCTCGCCATAATAGGGACCTGATCGAGATTAGTGAGAACTCAAATACAGGGCAGTTAGAGCGCTAAGAATTCTCAAGGTTATGTTGCATAACTCATAGAAAAAGGGTATACTATTAGTAAGAAAGTTTGAATATCCGACTAGACGCTGAGGTGAGTATAGTGATTAGCGAGCTTCGAAGGAAATCTCAAGTAACGATTCCGAAGGAACTAGTTATGAAGCTAGGTTTAAAAGAGGGTGACAAGTTGGAGATTATCGAAAAAAACGGAACTATCCAGATTATGCCAGTTTCCGTCTATCCCAAAAAATATGTTGAAGATTTGAAAGACGAAATCAATAATATTAAGGCAAAGATTCAATCGGGAGAACAGCCGATATATGATAGGGTCGATGAACTGTTCAATCAGCTAGATGGAAACGACAGGTAGATTGCCTGGATTATTTGGTACTATGAAGAAGATCAACTTATTGCCCTTTTGGACGTAGGTCATCACCATATTCTAAATCGGTTTTGATAAGGCCTTGAGCGTGTAATGTGCTAAGGTCCTTTTTTGCGGAATTTTCCCAATAAACCACCCTTCAAAACAAGATTGTCCGCATAGTTCGAAAGGGCCAGACGACGCATGAATTCCTCCTGGCAGAACAAGCGCAAATGGACTTGTAAAGACATTCCTGAATTACGCGATTTCTCTTTAAGTCTTGCAAGGACAGAGGCTCCCACATCTTTCATAGCCACACCCCCAGCACATCATGAACTCGTTTCGTTACCCGCCTGCGTTTCGCGTAGTCTAGAAGATTTCTGATGTTCTTCTGGGCGTCGTCTAGATAAGCCTGGATCGCTTTATTAAACATTTCGCTGTCCATATTCGCCTCGTATTTTAGGCATTCACAGATCAGCCTGTCTCGATCAAGGATATTCATGCTGACCCCATCGATTACCATCGTTGTTACACCAATAGAACTAAACCGCTAAGCGGCGGAAAAAGATTATTCGGCTATTAAACTGATGACAGTTCCTGATATTCATGTTATACTATGATTGCTAGGGGTGTATCCAAAGACAACTTATTGAAACCCC
>SKJB01000069.1 GCA_007116145.1 Limnochordia bacterium
AGGAAGTTCGGGACTTGTTTTTGCGGGCCTTTGAGTCGCGAATGGTGAGCATTGGGGGAGCGCCCTCAGAGCCTTTGGACACCGTTTTTATTGCGGCCACTAACTCGGCCAATTTGGAAGAGGCCATGTCCAGTCCCGCCAGCCACGCCCAGGTGGATCGCTTTAAGATGGTCCCCATGCGCTGGACCACAGTGCCTCGCGAGATCGCCCAAACCCTTCTGTATATGAAGGGAGGGGGGTTGAAAATGCAAAGCCTTGAGGAGCACTCCGAGCAAGTGGGAGCTGAGTGGCAGGTGGCTGACCTGGATCAGGTCTACCCCTTTCCCCGCCGGGGGCAGAGAGCTTTGGGTCCGGATTATCGCTATCGCTTGGCTTGGGGCACCTCTTTTGATCAGGTCTATATCTCTCCCCATGTCCTCAGTCTTATGGCTGAGATCATTGCCGCCACAAGGATGGAGACAGACCCCAAGGCGGGAGCCAAGGTGGCCTCTTCCGGTGTTTTGGCACTGCCCAGTTTTCAGGACCCCATCACACGGCTGCGCATTTACCAAGGGGAGTCTTCAGTGAAGGCCACTGAGTGGAAGGAGCTAAAAAAGGTGACCACTCTGTTGCGCGAAGGGGACCGAGGCATTTCCTCTCGAGATGCGGGACGTTGGTTGACGGCCGCTCTCAGTGCGGCTCGAGCCGGAGGTCATGACAACACCCTCACTCCCGAGTTGGCCTACTCCGTCTTTCAAAAGCTTTTGGGTCATCACGAGGGGATTCAGGTGAGTTCTCATCAGGAGAGAGTGCGCTGGAAGCGTCTGGCCGAGAGAGTGGCCACCGAGAGGATTTTGCCACGACTCAAGAACGATGTGTCCCAGGCTCTGGCCAGCAATGAGACTTCGATCGAAGATGCCTACCGCGAGGTTTTGCGCGAGATTCGTGAGATTTATCAGGACCCCGAAGGCCAGCGCGAAAACATTGATATGGATCGCTACCAAAAAATTCAAGAGTACTTTGTCAAGCGCACGGGGCGCCCCTTAGACGAGGCTCAGATCTCCTTGTTTTACTTGAGTCAGAGTTTGGAGAGCGAAGACGGGCGGGCCCATCAGCCCCATGAACTGCTGATGGAGGCGGTCACCAGCTACTATGCCGACCTGTCGCAGCGCTTGGCCCAGTTGGGCACTCTGGCCCACAGTGATCAGGTGATCAAAAACTTGGTGAAGATGGGCTACAACGACCATTCCGCTCAGCAGCTTCATCTGTTTATTAAATATCTGGATGCTCAAGTGAAAAAAATTGAAGAGGAGCAAAAGGGTCAGCGAGGTAGTTAATTGATGAAAGGGCCCAGTGTCTTAAGATTGATCTCCTGGGGCTTGGGCTTAAGCCTATGGGCCGGGCCAATGGCCTTGGCCAATACGGAAGAGTTAGTCAACGGTCTCTTCAGCAGTGGGCACCCCTATATGGTGGTGCTCAGTGACGAAGATGGGACGAGCAAGAGAGCTCCCGGAGTCTATGCCCGTGATGGGCGGCAGTGGCGGCAAATCATTGCGGGCAATGTTTTGGTGGATGACCGCAGAGGTCCCTTTATTCACCAGTTGGCTTTGACCAAGGTGGATGACCGCTCTCAGGCCCTGAGTGTGGTGGATGGAGATATTTACCTCTTTCACAGTGGCTCTGATGTGAGTGCCAGCAACAGCATAGTCACCCTGGGCACCCGAGAGAGCCCCTTGGTGGAGGTGCTCACCCACCAGCTTCGCTATTTACCCAAAATCAGCTCGGTGAAGGGGATCAGTGTTTATCAGCATGAAACAGATATTGATCGTCGCGGCTATCAGCTCGTTCTCATCTCCTTGCTCTTTGATACATGGAGTCCCGTGGGAGATGGGATCACCTTTGCCTTTGCCGTGACCGTGGACTCCTCAAGTCACGATCTGACTTTGGCCGCCCAGCCCATAGTGATTGACTACCAGTTTCACCCCTCTGAAGAGCTGCCTCACATGGTGGTCAATCACGACATTGGGGAGCTCTACCTGCAAGCCCCCCTGCTGAGCCAGTATCTCTCTCAAGTGAGTCCTAAGAATTTAAGTCACGGGCACGAGTTGGTGGTGAAGGGTTGGCAGAAGGCTTTGAATAAGGGGCACATTCGCACTCTGGTTCACCCTTTGACTCATGAGGTGACGATTCCGGATTGGCCACAAAAAATATACCGCAATGGCGGATTTCGGGTTTTTCAGAAATACAATCTTCTGCAGGAAACCTATGAGTTTGTGGTGGATGGGGTGAACGAGGCCGGTGCCACACAAACCTACCCTGGGCGAGTCAAGACTTTACCTAAAGGCTCTGAGTCAGGGGAATGGAGCCTGGCTGTCTATGAAGATGCGCGCGAGCAGTTTTTTTTGTTGGTCACGGAGGCTGAAGAGAGTCGGCTGTTGCTCCACCCCTACGCTCTCGAAAAAAATGGCAAAGCTCCTGGTCGTCTGTTGGAAATTCCCTGGAAAAACCTTTTTGAGCTCAAGGAGATTATGGACTTTAGTTTCTACAGTCTTGGACCTTACACCTATGAAAAAGGTGGTGATGAGGTCTACCTCCTCATTATGTCTTTCCATAGAGATTTAGAGGAGGGTCAGGGGCAGACCTATTTGGTGCGTCTGCGTAAGTTCAAAGGCAGTCGCCAACTCATCATGGAAGATCAGTTTAAGATTGCCGATGTGGCCTACACTGAAGATGAGTTAAAGATGAGAGTCTATGCTCTGGACAATAGTCAAATTCCTATTTTTGATACTTTGACTCCCCTAAAACGGGATCTTAAAGAGTACAGATCTCTACACAAAAGAACGGCTCCTCACCTCTCCTTGCTCGATAGTGACTCTTCGGAGCTGGAGTATATTTTTGCCCGGCCCAAGGTGGAACTGACTATTTCTAAGAATGCAGTTTTTCGCGAATACGAGAAGGCGGATTTGGTGGAGGACCCCTCTGGCCTTTACATTCTGAGAGCCCAAGGTCCCGGGGTGGCGAAGTTGGTCAAAGGGGAGATCTTGCGCC
>SKJB01000157.1 GCA_007116145.1 Limnochordia bacterium
ACTTAACTCATACTACAAGCGACATATGCTTCGGTATGGCAGTTCCGCTGACTTCGAAGAGGAGGCTATTTCACTTGCAGCAGATCACCTGCATAGTGAGCTTATTGGGTGGCTGGATGAGCTTAATGAGCAGTTTACGAGCAATGCCTGACAATCACATTAAATTCGTTCCCTTCGGTCGCCGGACGCTCGAGCTTCGCGCCGTTGACTAGACGTTCAGGCTGATGAAAAATCTAGCGGGTAATTGTTATTGAGAATTAAATGCGAGGCTACGTTGGTATAAGCACATTCGAGGATGAAAGCTGCCCTAGAATTCATGTAGAAACGCCATTTTTAGTAAAAAATCAATTTTTGAGGCGAAGGTTTTTCTACAGCCTCGTTATACCTTGTGCGATCATCATTAGGATTAAACCTAGAGAATAATTGATCTGATCTTTGATTTTAAGGAATACGCGTCATTGATTCAGGTACGTGCTATCACTTTTGGAGAAACTAATCACGAATAGTTATGGAGTTATAGGGTTAATGTTATGTCTTGTATTCATTCATATATCAGTCGGTTTATTTATTAAGACCTGTATTGGTATTATTCAATAGTTACACAATCATGAATTTCATTCACATCTAGCATTCGTAATATTCTGTGAAAAAAGTTTTTCTAAGATTTGCTTGATTGAAAACTCATGGGTCAGAGAGGTGTTGTTTCGATGAGGTTTTTTGCAGATGGTCCATCTATCCCCGATCTACTTTTAGAACAATGTGATTCACGTCGAGTGGTGTTTTTGTGTGGCGCCGGTGTTTCAATCCCGTCTAATATGCCTGATTTTGTTGATCTGACCAAGTATGTTGTAGATTTCTTTGACCCACCATCGGATTCTGAGATTATCAAGGCCTTTAAGCCATGGATTGAGGGTAGCTCCAATTCTCAGTCCGATATTAAGACTCCTCTGGATCAAATCTTCAATCTGCTTCATCAGGAGTATGGAAAAGACGAAGTAAATGCCTTAGTCACAGAACGACTGCAGGCATCAAATGAAACCACACAGTTAGGGTTGCAGCACGCTTTAATCAAAAGAATATCTGTACGCCAGCCAGGAGTGCCTCAGATTGTTACCACTAATTTTGATCGACTTTTTGAGTTAGGTGGAAGTGATGTTATTACCCATGTTCCACCTACCTTTCCTGACCTTTCTATAGGGGCAGCGCTGGATGGTATTACTTACCTTCACGGACGTTTGTCCGATATTGGTGCTGAGCAGCACGCCTATGTGTTGAGCAGCGCTGATTTTGGGCGGGCATATCTATCGGAGGCTTGGGCTACTAAATTTATCAGTAGTTTGCTTGAGAATTATACTGTTGTCCTTGTGGGTTATCAGGCTGAAGATCCGCCGATAAAGTATCTGTTACAGGGGTTGCATCATGATGGCCAGTTTGACAGTTTCAGGCTCTATGCCTTTGATAAGGGAAGAGCGGAGGATATAGAAGCTAAGTGGCGTGATAGAGGAGTGACTTCCATCGCCTATGAAGACCATGATCATCTTTGGAAAACAATGGCCGAGTGGGCTGATAGGGCTGATGATCCGCGTAGTTGGAGAGTTTCTGTAGTAAATAAAGCCCAGCAAGATCCAAAAACATTAAAACCTCATGAGCGTGGTCAAGTTGCCCATATACTTCGCACAGTTCAAGGAGCAAAGTTGTTTTCTGAGGCTGATCCGCCCGCTCATCCGGAATGGTTGTGCGTCATGGACGCGAATATTCGTTCAGCACAGCCAAATAGAGACAGGGAAGGTGATTCGGAAATAACCGATCCTAGAGTTGCTTATGGACTCGATGACGATCTGAAGGATATTGCTGAGGATGATTACATGCCAGGAGTCATTAATGACCACCTCCTTGTTTGGCGTAATGAAGACGACAATCCACACGATTTTCACCGGCTGGGTGGACAGCAAGTAGAAGGCTTTGAGGTGCTTCCGAAAAGGCTCAAGTATCTGACTAACTGGCTCAGCAAAAATATCGATAGCCCCGTATTAGCATGGTGGGCCATTCGACAAAACGGGATGCATCCACGATTGATAAAGCAGATTGAGTTTCAAGTCAGGCAGTCGAGGACCCTAAGTGAGCATACGCGTCATATATGGAATCTCATTCTAGAGCATCATCGCGATCCTCGCAATCGGCAGTGGAATTTAGAATGGATAGATTTAAAGCAACGGATCAAAGAGGAGGGGTGGTCGGCCAGTGTTCTTCGAGAGTTCAGAAGGGTTACGATGCCGCGATTGAGAATCAATACCCCTTATGGGGTAAGACAATGGATGCCACCATTTGTATCTTGGCAGGAAGTTTCTCTAAGTGATTTGGGTCGGTGTGATGTCGTGTTTCTTGATCAGCACAACGAAGTAGTAGATATCCCGAATGAACTATTGCCACAGGTATTTGGCATCCTAGAGGATCAGTTATGTCTCGCTTCAGGATTGTTGAGTGATATCAAGCCAATCTACTTTCCGATCCCTAGCTGCTATCGAGACCGTGATAGTACTCAAAACGATGAAAGTGAGTGCTTAACGGAAGCCGAAAACTTCATGATCTGGTTCACACAGCTTTTTGATCGAATAGCCGTTGCGTGGCCAGAGCTAGCGTATGCTCGTGCAACGACTTGGTCTTTGTCAGAGCGCTTTTTCTTTCGAAAACTCAAACTGTATTCCTTCAGTAAAGAGCGTTCTTTCGAATCCGACCATGTTGCAAAAGCGGTTTTGTATCTGGATCAAGAGGTATTTTGGGATAGTAATGTGGCCCGAGAGCTGCTTTTTCTATTAGTGGACCGATGGAAAGGTTTCTCTGAGGAGCGTCGGAATCAACTGACTGATAGAATCCTGAAGGGGCCGGATCAGTTTAGTTACTGGTCAGATGAAGAGTTTATTGTTCGGCGAAATGAGCTTGCTGCCAGATACGCTCATTACATTGAACTACATGGGTGTGAACTGGCGGCAGATCGTAAAGAACATCTTGTCGCTATGATTAGAGACATTCCTCAGTGGAGCAATGACTGGGTTATTTCCATCGTGAACGAGCATGGCAGATCTTATGCGAGATATATCGATAGAGATGAGAGGCCGGATTTGCTCTTGAAGTTGCCCATCAATGATGTAGTCCCAATGGCTAAGGCGGAATTGAAGCGAGGTTTTGATAGTTTGGTCGATAAGCGCTCTTTCAAAGGTTTGGTTAAAGCTAATCCTAGAAGGGCATTGCATGCGTTGAAGCTTGTGGCACAGAATAAAGAATACCCAATACAGCTCTGGGTGTTCATGATTGATAATCTACCAGCAGAAATTAAACCTAGGCTAAGAGAGCTATTCCTCAGTACTTTAGCCCGACTCCCTTATTCAGTCGTTGCTGAGTTAGGCCTTACTTTAGGTAGATGGTTTAAAGATAATTTACTTGCGTTCATTGAGTTTAATAATGATTTAGCTTGGAATGCTTTCGATCACATAGTCAATGGCATCTTGATTAATGGGGAGGATTCATCTAAGAGTTGTCTTGGTGAGACTAGTCGAGGCGGTAAAGTTATTCATCGATCTCGGCGCACTTTAGATCATGCTATTAATGGTCCCGTTGGTATGTTTACTGAGGCTCTTTTTCAGGCCCTTGTTAAAGAACAACTTCAGGCTGGATCGCTAATTCCAGAAAACATAAAGTCACGAATCGAGAATCTCTTAAAGGTGCCAGGAGAAGGGGCAGACCATGCAGTGTCGATAGTGTGCAAAAATTTGAACTGGCTTATGTATGTTGATCCCAACTGGACAAAGGAGAACCTTATCCCCATGTTGGCTTTCGACCATCCCTTTTCTGAACCTGCTTGGAACGGCTTTCTTCATAGCGGACGCAATCCTTGGCCACCTTTGGCAGAGGTCATCAAACCGCATCTGCTTAACCTGTTTCCGATAATTGAAGGATTTTCTTGGAATAGTAACCGACTTGAGATAGCAGCCCAGTGGCTAGGCTTTATGAGAGTTTCTCATCCTAATGAGCCTTGCGGCCTTTCACAAAAAGAAATGCGTTCTGTTTTGAGAGCGATGTCTGATGAAGCTCGAAATCGGTTCATTTTTTGGTTATCTAGAGTGGGAAAGACTAACGAAAATGGTTGGGTTAAATATGTAATTCCTCTAGTCAGTGAAGACTGGCCCAGAGAGCGACGATACAGGACCACTGCATCAGTGAACGCATGGATCTGCTTACTTGATGATACCGGTGATAGTTTTCCCAAGGTCTATGAGGCAGTAAAGAAACTCTTGGTGCCGATTGAGATAAATGACCACCAATTTAATCAGTTCATCCGAGAGAAGGGTGATGATAAGTCGATTACCGCTATGTTTCCCGAATCGATGTTAGATTTGATGAACAGGGTTACGCCCCAAGTTCTTACGCATGCTTTATATGAGTTACCGAAGGTGTTAGATTTGATTTCGGAAGCTGAACCGTATCTGACTTCAGATTTACGCTATTTACGCCTTATAGATCTAGTTGAGAGAAGCTAGATCTATTATTTTGCAAGTTTTAAAATCACCCTGTAAACGCTGCTTTTCAATTGGGTAACCTTAATGAAGTCGGGTAATCTCTGTTCGTTCAACCCTTCTGTACCTATACTAGCTTAGATTTGGATAGGAATTATTCAAAAATGTCAATATTTTAATTGTTTAACAGAATTCAATGCCCGATAGATTGTCGCCTCTCCCACCCCAAATTCCTTTGCTAGCTGTCCTATGCTAGCTCCGGCAATCCGACGAGTGTATATCTGGTTGCGTTTAGCATCAGTCATTTTGGCAGGCCGTCCAAACTTCACCCCATTTTCCTTAGCCTTAGCGATACCTTCAGCCTGACGCTCAGTGCGCAAGTCATTCTCAAACTCTGCAATAGATGCCAGCATATTGAACATCAGTCTGCCGGTGGATGTGCTGGTATCAATGTTTTGATCCATTACCAGCAGGTCAATTCCTTCGCGCTGAAATCGTTTAGCCAATTGAGCTAGATGCACAACCGATCGCGCTAATCGATCGAGACGAGTGATAATCAAGGTATCACCTTCTCGGAGATAATTCATACATGCTTGGAACTCTGGACGATCAGCCGTCCTACCACTTCTTTTCTCTTGGTATATACGGTCACAATTAGCCTGACCTAATTTAGATAATTGCACTTCGAGACTTTGGCCGGTGGAACTGACCCGAGCATACCCAATTCTAGACATTTCCTATCATTACCTTTAAACGTTTTGATAACACATTTATGATAGTAGTTTTGATAGGCTTTTTCCACACCTGTCATAAAGTATACTTTTTGATAGAGATGAGGTTGATGCGTATTCGATGTCCCGCTACGGGTTTTTAACGAATGAAATTAAGCTGCGATGTATGTTACTGATTCGAGAGCAGCTCGGGAATGATATAAAAGTTATGAGTGATCAAGAAGAGAAAATTGTCATCTGAATCCATGCCTACAGCTCTTCATGTGGCTTCGAGCAAGTTACCTGTTTAGGTGAATATTCGAGAGAGTAGATGATAACATTGCACAAAGAAGCCCCTTTTGCATTAATGAACTGTAGTTAGTTAACCTCGCAAAGCTATTACGAAGCAATATTTGATTAGGTTGTGCCTGAAGCTACAATGTTGCCAAACAATATAAATATGGCTATAAAGGATACATAAAGCCTCAAAGTAGATAAAAATTTAAGGGATTGAGATCGAGTTAAGCGACAGTGCTGGTTCGAGTAGAAGGTTGTAATACCAAGGAACCCCACCGTTCATAAAAAGCATATTTCCTAGATTATGTACTAAGCGGCATTCAATAGACGATTATAGCCGAGGCTGCACCGCAGTATAACTAATTAATTGTTAGGCCTTGCTAGGGGGTAAGTTGGAAGAAGAATTTCAGATATCAAACTACTGTGCATGTTTTATTGATTTGTTGGGACAAAGAAATGCCCTTGCAAGTCAAAATATAGTGCCGGATCTTGCAACAGTTAAAGAGAAAGAAGATTTTTTAAAAATAGTTAAATCTTCAGTAGGGTCAATTGAGCGGCTACAGTCCCAGGCTCAATATTTTAGGCAGGGACGCTCTAATTCTTTCTCTATAAGAGAGCACTTGGATTCAGAGGAGCAACAGCTTTACGACCAAATGAAAGAAGTTAAGGCTAAACAGCAGCGCTGGTCTGATGGCCTTGTATATTTCAGCTCTCTGGAAACTAAAACAGTGAAATGTCCAATGAGTGCTGTGCTGGAGATATTCATGTTGGCTGGAACACTTTGTTTTCTGGGTATCGCAAATAAGCAACCTATCCGCGGAGCCATTGAAACAGCTTGGGGTGTTGAGCTGCATGAAAATGAACTATATGGTGCTGTAGTGGCAAATAGCTATACGCTTGAAAGTAATGTGGCTCAATACCCTCGTATTGTGGTTGGTGAGAAGACAATAGAGTACTTAGACGCCTATTTAAAAAAACCTCCTCAGACCGAAGACAAGCTAATGCTTTATAATCGAAATTGTGCTCAGGTGTGTATGAATATGACCGCAATAGACCAAGATGGGCACTATATTGTTGATTACTTGGGAAAAACTTTTACTGAAAGTGTTACGAAATTCAGTAGTCATGATCTCTATAAGCTTGCGTATCAATATATATGCGACCAGTACGAATCACATAAAGCCAGTAAAAATACAAAATTAGCTTTGCGATATACATGGTTGCGCGGATATTTTCATCAAAATAGAGATCGTCATACCTAACAAGCTTTAGTAGTTTTCTCCTGCTGCGCCGGACGCTGGCTCTACGCGCTGCTGTACAAAAGATTATTTGCCGGTGAATTTTGATCAATACAATTTGGCAGTTGATGATATATTTATAAGGAAAAAAATAAATGAAAGAGGATATTGATCTTCTCTTGAAAAGAGAAGAGTCACCAACTTTAGAGTTTAAACGACAATGGTATTGGGATGACTCAGTGCCCAACACAGAAATGCCTGATAAATGGGGTGAGTTGCTTAAAGATGTAATCTCTTTAGCTAATGGATACCTCAATAAGGTAGGTGAATGGCGTTATCTAATTTTCGGGTTCTCAGAGGTAGATAAGAATTTGTACAACATAGAATTAGATAACATAAAACAATTAAAAAATCTGAGCAACTTTAAAAAGATACTTCTTCAAAAATTAGAAAGCTGTACTAGGCCTGCTCTGATAGATATAAATATAAAGCAAATTTCCATCGAGTCAAACACTTTATTGGTGTTCGAAATTCCTAGTCCAACTAACTTAATTGAGCTGAAGAGAGATCTTAAAACTAAGACTCGTCACCTTGATGAGGGAGCTGTCCTAATTAGGAAAGGACAGAAAACTGACGAAATTCGCACCGCTACACCTGATGAAATTGAGAGTTTAAAAGTTGAGTTTGCTAAATATAAAGATTCCATGCTTCATAAAAAAATGAATCTAGAAGAAGATATATCTACTTCAGAGAAATCAATTGAAAAAACAATTCAGTTATTTATTGATAAGAACTCAAGTTTTTCATTGGCTGACGCGTTTCCAGTTAAAGAGAAGAACTGGAAAGAAAATATAATATATGAAGTGTATAGGCTGATAGATGGTTTTTCAGGTTTAAGGGAGTTTGTTTACATACACGATTCATCCAATCAAGGTAAAACTTTAGCTGAAATTAAAAAGAAAAATCTAATCACAAATTTGTCAGTGGCGATTGTGTTAATAGACAGACCAAAAATAAAAGATGTAGAGCGAAGAAAGGGTAATATTAAGAAACTTTTTGGTTCGGATTATGTCTATTTTATTGATGAATTTGGATATGAGCACTTGTACAAGGACTGTATTTTACCTTTTGAAAAATTTAACTTGCCCGTATACGTAAATGGCTTATATGATGAAGGTGATGCTTTGGATTTGTCAGCTATATATAGGCTTAAAGACTGGTTTGGTTCTGATAATGAACCGCTTTTTGTAGTTAGTGGACATGGTGGTATTGGGAAAACTACTTTAGCGAAGCAATTTTTAGATTCTATAAGTGATGAAAACCCAGAGGCCGGTATATTATTTATAGACTCAAAAGAAATCATAAGTGAGCTATCTAGAAACTTTAGTATTCATAATAAAATTTCAGATGTTTTCGATTTCTATAAGGCATTGATGGATGCAGACGACATTGATGGAGTTCGCTTTGATAAAGAGTCACTTCAGCTTTCTATTGATAATGGTAGCTTAGTGGTTGTGCTTGATGGCATCGATGAAGTGATCGCAAAGCTTGGAGAAAAGTTTGATGTTGAACAGTTCATCACCTCAATATTTGAAGAGTATTCTTCTGGTCTACATAAAACTAAAGTGCTGATTACCTGTCGCGACCATTTTTGGAACGAAGTCGGAAAGAAAATACTACTGCCTGAAATAACACTAAAAGCCTTTAATAAGAGCTTGGCTAATGATTTCTTTGATCAAAGACTAAAATCTGATAGTAAGAAAGTTCAAAAGGCTATGGCTATGGCTGATGACTTAGCCATTGAATCTACCTCAATATCAAAAGGGTGTGGTGATAAGACCTACGTTCCTTTTTTGCTTGATATGATTGGCTACTTGATTGACTCGAAAGATACAACTGAGAAAGACCAAATATATTTCCAAAGCAAATATTTGATTCCAGATGAACATACAGACCAATTAGTAGCACAGGTTTGTCGACGTGAAATAGTAAAGCTTGATAGTCTTTCAATTGATCAGCAGATTGAACTATTTATTCGAATTGCTGCGAAAAAGCAAAACGGGATTAATCTATACGACATTAAAGAAGAGCTATCAAAAATAACAAAAGACTTTGACTATCCTTTAATAGAGAAAATAAAAGGTCATCCGCTTGTTCAGTGTGAAAATAACATGATTTATTTTAGGTATGATGTTTTTGACACTTACTTCAAAGGGCTTTTAATATATTACTTCTTTAAACAAAAAGATTTGACGGCAGTTAATGAAGAGCTCGTTAGGATTGTAAGCGGCTATCTTAAGTATGACAGTAGCTTTACTGAATCAGTTGCGAAAAAGCTAACATTAGATGACGAGATAATTATATTCTGCATTGGGGTCATTGAGGAAGTTGAAAAAATTGAAGGAGTTAACCGTGAAACATTTATTTCATCAGTTGTTTCATTTCTCTTAACTCTTCTTCAGGAAGGAAATGAAAAGCAATCTAACCTGAACTCAAGAACGGATCTATTAGAAAAACTGTTTGGTGAGAATGGGAAATTAGTAGGAGTTTGTTTAGTCGATATATTTGGTACTGCAAATTCAAAGCCAACATTCGACTTTAGAGGGAAAGAACTGGTTGGTTGTACTTTCAATAATTATGAGTATTTCTGGGAATGTCATATGGATGAACAGACCATTTTTCATGAATCCATATTTAAAGACATAGACCCAAGAGCTGGGGTTAGCTATAAAATTCCAAAAGGAATTTTTAGTGCGAGCTGTGATTTAACTGCAATACAACATTTATTGTCGGAAAAACAACAAGAGACAGAGAGCACGGAGGAGGCTATAAGATCAGAATTAGAAAAAGTTTTTAAGCTTTTTTATCAACGTGGAAATTTCTACCCTAGGAAGCAGGAAGAGGTTAGAAAAAAACTTTCTGCGGTTAAGTTGCTACCACAGCTAATGGATAAAGGTGTGATTAAAAACTATAAAGATCCAAAGAAACCTACAATGAAGCAATATAGAATTTGTGAAAGCTATAAGTCAGTAATTAACTACATTGAACAAGGCAGTCCTTCAAATGAACTTCAAATGTTGATTAAGGAGTTTATGTGATTCAAAAGATATTAACCCAGCGCAATTTGCATATATTCTAGATGATCTCGAAGCCCCATAGCTTCAAGGATCATCTAACATAAATTATGGCCAGTTTAATAACGCATATGATCTTCTCCATAGTCAAAAAGATAAAACATGTCTTATGGTGGCCGCTTTAGCGGTCAGTATGTCGTTGCCCAAGCTACTAAACTTGATCGAGAGCAAAGGGATTGGAAGCGCCCCTTTAAAGTACCGGCTCTAACCCCAGCGAAAATTGTTTCCCATCGGCAAACCAGAACTCGGCGAAGTCGTATATGACTTCAGTCAACCTTGATCGGTCCGAACATACCGGTGCTGATTAGCAAGTTCCAAGTCTTTTTGATAGCTTGTCCTGTCTCCTGGTTGACGAACAACGAGGATCGCGCTCCGTGAGGGCTTCCGAGGAGGTAGTACCGCATAGTCTCCCAGGTCTCGCCGACATGGGACCAACGCCAACATGGAACCTCTTGCTCAAGGATCAGAGGCATCGCGATCGATAAGGGTATCATTCCGTCATTTCCGAGAGACCTATCCCAGTTGCATTTTACCAGAACAGGAGTCGCTTCAGGATTGTATAGCTTTACATCCAGCTTCTCTGCAGTGATGTGTGCGATTGGATGGGGAGGTAGTGCGTTAACTGACTCAATGACCTTATCGGCTTTCCCGCTCGACGTGTAAGGGCATGTAATGAATCCATTGAGAAAGTAACGAGTATGGTCAAGTCCTTTGTAGCCACATCGGTCGCTGGGTGTTACCTCAGGATATCGGCTGTCGTGATTGCAAACTAATGGATGCCATGTAGGATAGGTGTCAACAACAGGACCAAGTTCGTCAACGATATCCATGAGGGCCTCTCTACTCTGTGCCCTTACCGATTCCTCCACGCATTGCGGCCTAGGTACAAGGTAGGTCTCTACGTACTCATAACCTCGCTTTGCTGCTTCATCTGCTCGAAATGTCATTACTATGCCCTCATGGATTTAACCTTGTTGACAAATAATTACAATATTTCGCATAAATTGCAAGTTTTGTGCGTAAAGGTTAGGTATTAAGTGGTACTGCTAGAGTTATGAGACCGGAGGGATCGATTTAATTCATTCATTGACAGCTCCAAATGCATCCATAACCAGATTCATGCGCGAGTATTGCCCATACTGCATAGGGAATGTTTCGTTCACCAGTTTTCCAGGCTCTAACTGTCCTAGAGCCTGAAGAAGCTCCTTGTGTAGACGCACCCACTAACTCAGCTATTTCAGAATCACTTAGGTTCAATCGATGAATCAGTGATCTAATCTCCTCAGGTGTTGGCCTTTCCCAGCGCGAGTAGGGCGTTAGTG
>SKJB01000041.1 GCA_007116145.1 Limnochordia bacterium
TAGCCAACCCGCGTTTAACGACAGTAAACGGACGAGAAGCATCCTTTAACGTATTAACGACGAACCGATATTGGGCACCTCAGGTTCAAGTCGATGATAGTGCGGAGACAAACTCCAGCACAGTCATACCATCGTTTCGTACCATTGAAACGGGAATTCGTTTACGTCTAAAACCTTGGGTCTCTGCATCCGGTGAAATAACTATTGAGTTACAGCCGGAAATTAGTGATTCTGCGGGATCGAGTTCAGGATCAAGCCTACCATCTACGAACGATCGTTCCGTACAAACCACTGTGCGCGTGAAAGACGGAGAAACCATTATTATTGGCGGGTTAATTCAACGTTCCGAACACAAAGAAGTATCTAAGGTACCCGTATTAGGAGACATTCCGATCTTTGGGCGGCTGTTCCGCAGTGATAATACCAGTGAGATGGAGACGGAATTTATTATAGCGATTACATCGCATTTGGTGGATTTTGATTTGAGGTAAAGAAGTCAGGTTCCTTCTGATAGTTCATAAGGAACCTGGTATCTATATATAAAAAAGAAGGGGTGAGAGCGGAACGGTAAAGGATTAGAGGGAGGTAATTAGCATGTGATATCAGAAAAGTAATTAATGTTATTTTAACAATATGTTCTTGGGAATTTAATTATAATTTTAACTTGGGGGTAATATTAATGCGTTTGAAACAATTGGCTATAGTCTTTGTATTACTGCTATCGTTATGTATTGGCATAGCAGGTAACGTTTTTGGGGCAACTAAAGAGGTAGATCACACTCATACGTCTCATCCAAAAAAGGTTAGCCTTTCCCATGACTTAGTTGCTAAATATAAGCTGCTCGATGTAGTTTATTGGCAACAAGAAACAAAGCTTCCAATGGAGAATGTACAAAACGCCTTAAGTTTAAGTCGTAAATATGCTATCAATCCTCAAATTGTTTTTCGCCAGTTAGCCTTAGATATGGATTTTTATGCAATTGAAGAGCATATTATCAAATTAGTTAGTGGTTATGCTCTGCTAGATAGCGAACAAAAGAATGCGGTTCCTCACTTGATCAAACTCTATGATGCTCAATCTAAAATAGTTCAAGAATGGGTGCAGTTAGGAGCGACTCCTCAGGATGTATTATATTTATTGTATTTTAACGACCTCTTTCCCGATAGCCTTGAGGGCGCCTTGTTTGAGGCAAAAACACTATCGTGGGATACAGTTCATCAAGAGTTTATGCAGGCAGCTTCTGAGTTTGGTTTGTCAATAGAAACCACTGATAGCATTGATGAAGAAGAGCTGGATTTCTCGATAAGAAGCAGTACCTATGTTACAACGTTGACGAATCCAGCCACAGGTTATGATAGTGGCAAGCTTAATCCTTTTCAGTCTTATTTTACAAACTATAACGAAACGGTTAGTCCAGCATCCGGTGCCTTAAATCTAACGCAGACGGACTTGGTTTTGCCTGGTAGAGCTGGATTGGATCTAGCTATTACTCGTATATACTCTAGTAATGCAGCGGCCCTGTATCAACAAAATGTAGATATAAGTTATGACGAGTACTGTGAAGAGTACTGGTGTAATTTCTGCGAAGAATATCAATGTGACTATTACGAGACGTGGTATACTGATGTAACTGCAGTACCTACTAACTACCTTCACAATAGGTATGGTCTAGGAGCGGGGTGGTCGTTTGGACTCCCTTCTGTAGAATCCGTTGCTCATACCAATAGCCGATTTCTACACATGGGTGATGGCAGGATCTATTTGATTGATGCGTCCAGTCCATCAGGTTTAGCCAATCATACCATGAGAGATATGATTTTTGAAGCGGATACGACAATTATTAATAATGTGTCATCAACGCACGCTCTAAAAATGAAAGATGGAACTAACTATTATTTTGGTAGTTATGGTCAGTTGTTAGGAATTCGAGATCGTTATCTAAACGAGATAAAGTTTACAAATCAAACAAGTGGGATACGTCGTATTGTAAAAATTGAGGACACAGTCGGTAGAACTGTTAATTTTACGTATAGTACTAGTCAGGTGAAATTAGATATTAAAGACAACAATGGAGTCGATATGGGCAGTCTAATCTACGAGCTCTCTAGTATACCTAACACATATTCTTCCGCTAGACAGCTATCTGTCGCCAAGGATCTAATGGGGCGAAACACACTATACAATTATACAACTATAACAACAGGTTTCGGTTACGAGTATGAAGGTGTATTCGACTCGAATATAAACAAGTATTTAGCGTTAACAAAGGTTACGCATCCATTTGGAACTAGTCCTAGCGAAAAAGGGTCAACACATTATACTTGGGAGGTAGCAGAAAAACTATGGATCGATGGAGAGGAAAATCCATCAACACCTCTATCTGATAAGGACTACCAAGAATTTATACGTATCACAAGCAGAAATGATGCTGTGGGTGCCTTAAATACAAACAAAGTGGATTATTCGTATATTCCTTGGGGAGGAGGAGTGTATAAAACAAGACAAATTCAAGGGATTGGGATTGATGAAGTTACCGAAATACTTGAATTTAACGCTAAGCACCTTATGATTAAGAAAAGTTCTACTTGGACAAACCCTGGAGTACAGGGATCTGTTACTAAAATTGCAGAAATAGAGTATTACTTGGAGTATTCACCAAGTAAGGAAACGGTTTACTATGCGCATGCTGAGGGCGACAAATTTGTTACTAACTATGGGTATGATGACTTTGGAAACTTGCTGTATCTATTTGATAGCTCGGGTAAACGAAGTGAATATTCATATCATCCCACGTATCACTTGCCTAAAGAAAAACGAGACCTGATTTCACCACCTGATGATACTCACGCTGGTATCTGGCATCAGACAAAATATACGGTAACAGCGGATTATAAGAGTATAATAAAAGAAACTCACCAGGAGGTTAAAAAAACTTTAGGATCACCAACGACTCTGTCAGGAACTACATCGAGTAGAATGAAA
>SKJB01000022.1 GCA_007116145.1 Limnochordia bacterium
ATTTGACAGGCATCATGGCATAGCAGCCTGCCAACATTAGGGTCAGCACTAAAACAGCGATTGCCTTAATCATCTATCCATTCCTCTTCAGGCCAAGTAATAGCATCCACTTCTTCCCTTGCTGTAGCGGCTAAAATAGCATTCTTCATTTCACGGCCTTTGAAAATACAATCCCGTTTTGCGTCACCCACTGCTTTCGCAAAATCAATAAACTCAGCGGGTGTAAACACCACAATCGAGTTGTCTGCAGCTATCCATTCAATGTCAGCGTCACCAGCATCAAGTGCGAGATTGATTGCTTCGCCCATGATATTTTCACGGTCAGTTGGTCTAGTTTGAAACTCAACACCGTTGTAGGTAAAGGTATCAAGTTTCGAATCACGTAGACTATTAACCTGACTAGCCTTCTTTTCTTTATATTCTTGCAGAAGATCATCAGGAGTTTTAATGTTCTTTAAGAAACTCATTCTACTTCTCCTCCCACTACTGACTCAGGTTTCCAAACAATAGGACAGGGCACATCACCCGATTCAATATCAAATGTGTAATCAGCCCAGTCTGTTGATTGATTAGGTTCAGCTTTGATTGACTCGTAGTGGTACTTAACCGTTACTTGTTCTCTTGTAACTGTACCTGTGAAGGGCGAGTTTTCGTCTGCTTCAGCAGAACCGCCTTCAGGTATTTGACTAAAATCGTAATCGTAATCAGTACCATCGACAGTGACTACTAAGCCATTGACGGATACTGAGGTCGTGTAATGTGAAGCTACTGGTGATAAAACAATTTTCATGTGTTTCTCCTTAGTACCATCGAGATAATAAACAAAGGTCAAAAATAGTTGAGGTAACACTGGTGAACGACTTTACTTGTACTACAACTTGTGAAGACAGCACTTTCGTAACAACAAAACAACCCGTCGCGCTACACGTGCCACCACCGCCGTTACTGGAAATAAGAGCTGAAGGTTGCAGTGGATATGTCAGCATCACTGCTGGAGATGTAAAGCCACCACCTTGAGGTGTGGTCACTGCCGCTGTTTGTCTGGGAAAGTATAAAATCAACGTCCCATCAGCAAACTTCACATACTCACCATTAGCATTACTACCACGCTCAATAATAGCCCCTGTAGGTACACCACCTGATTGGGATACTGTGCCAAGGATGTTATTTTGGTTATATACTGGTTCTGCGTTTTGTGAAAACGAGTTGTATGGCCCTTTATAATTGCTCATCAACAATCTCCTCTTCAATAGGCATGAAAGTACGGAAGGTAGCTTCATCAGGGAAGCAGTAGAAGAATGTCTCTACACCTGCATAAACCACTCTCGGTACAGTAGGGCTAACGCGGTATTCATCCGCACCTTCAATGGCTTCAGTGGTGTTCACATGGAAGCCTTCAATTGTCTCCATAATAGGGATTTCAAACCCTTCTTGGTCAGTTGTAAACTCACCTGTTGGTGATTGCAATTCACCTAGTATTTGATAGTTCATTTGTAATTTCTCCTGCATAATGTTGAGTTGGTTTACCGCCAACATATTTGTTAACACGTTTGAAAGCCATCTCCAGTGGGCGTAATTCATCAAGAATACCTGATTGAAAGCACTCAGTCTTACCTTCAAAGATTACCTTTGGAACATACCTATCGGCTGTCTCTAAAAGTAACTGCTCCAATTCGTAACAATCCTCCATACAACCTTTGAACAGTTGTATCAAAGCTGTATCACCGACCTTTGCAAAACGTCTCATTCTAAAATAAAAGCTATCCTCATTGGAGACACCAACTTTATAGAAATCTTCTGAGTCGGTCTTTATATTAATAACGTACAACCAAGCTTTCATATTAGCAAGGGTGTTGTCTCGATCTAGTTTACTCCAGTTGATTGCTCCATTATTCTTAGATAATTTTCTATTGGGTCTAGGTGCTTTTATTTTATCTAAAGCACAAGAAGGACAACCACAATTATTATATCGTAGTTTTTTGTAGTACGCCTTAAAATGACCATGAATTTTGCAATAAAAATTATTCATCTCATTAGTATATAAGTCGCTGTCACACCAAACTATCAGACCAGTAAATCTTCTATCTAAAGTGTTCTGTACATTTTGTTTAGTACGATTCACATGATCTTCTATTTGGCATTGACTGCAGCAACCATATTTAGACCTGATATGGTCTCTCGGTTTACAAGATAAACTTCCGTGTTTATTACATATAACAGTGATGTTGTTCTTGTAACCAGTATAATTCACCAGAGAGTAATCAAACGTGTCACCGTGTTTTTCGTTAGCTTGTTTTATAAAATCCTCTGGTGATCTTTCTTTCATTAGAAGAAGCCTTCGAGGATAGTAGGTTCAGTGATTACTTCACCTGTTTCTTCATCGTACACACCATCGTTGTTGGTGAGTGTTCCTAGTATTTGATAGTTCATGTGCTTAGACCTTTGTTAGTTCGATGGCTTCTTGTTCGGAAAGGGCTTTGGGGAAATATTTATAGCTTAGTATATTACAAGTAACATGCTCAATAGCTGCCTGACCCCTACTTAATTTTATATTGTTAGCAGTTTTAAAAGGATTTTGAGTAGTAAAGTTAATATGTAGTACACCATTAACATACAGCTTAAAATTCAATCCTTGCCAAACGTACAAACACTTATAATTACCTCCGCCCGAAAAAGGTATGCCAGATGTAAATGATGGTCTTTCACTAATTCCGTTAGCACTATAAAAAGGTAAATTATTAGTTAAGACAACTATCCTATTATTTACTGTACCATCGCCTATGGACATAAAGCGCCTATTGGGTTTACTATCCCAGTTATGTATTTCGAAATAAACAGCCCCTTCTCCTGATGTATTAAACTCATCCCCCAACACCCTCGACACATTATCAGCAGCACGGGTTACTGCGCTGGCTTCTGTGGGGATATAGCTGGATGGGGTAGAGGATTGAGTCATCCACATAGCCGCAACTCTGACACC
>SKJB01000138.1 GCA_007116145.1 Limnochordia bacterium
TTTGCCAAAAAGTCTGAACGATGGTTGATACGTCCTGACCCACAAGCAACTCGTCATCCCGAATGATCCCTAATCTCTGATCATAAATTCCAGTGGTTTCGGCATAATTACCTTCAACTGTGATCATGCGCGTCCCATCTTCTTGTTGACTAAGTTGACTAATCAGATTACCCACCACATTGCCACCAAAGTAACCAAGGCGCATCTGCCATTTAGCAAGATGAATCGATTTTGAGTTTTTGCGTTCACCGTTACTGTTCCAGATAATCTCTAATTCTATCGGATCCGCAAAATGAATGAGCAACATATCTGGATTTGTCGCCGCTTGCATGGAGACAATATTTTTTTCGATCGCTACCTGATCCTGATTTCTTGTAAGACAACCAGATAGCAATAGCGCGATAATCACAAAAACACCGATTCTTGCAAGAGATATGTTCCCCATTAGACTAGCCCCCTTAGTCTAATGCTACCATAACCTCTTTGAAATTACCACATGCGTTAACTTATGTCACCATGCCAATGTTACCCAAGGGAAACGGCTTTCGATCCCTGGTACACATCGGTTTTTTGATAATAAAATTGCATGTATAGGCACTCTGCTAATTCCCCCAGAACCAGAGCCCAAGCTCCAGCTACAGCAGGATTTACCATTTCACTGCGAAGTAGCAGAGCTAGAATAGCTACAAGTGCCACTAGATTAATCGCTTTTCCACTCCCAATTAACTTCGTCATTTTCTGTTGCATAAAAATACCCCAGAGATACTGACGCCAGCCAATCACTAATGGCAATAAAACCTTCACTTGCATAACACCAAGAGCCATTCGTGTAACATCACCAGAAACACCGATAACACTCTCCAAGAGAAACCAGCCCATAGAACTCCAACTAACCACGGCCAATAGACTACTTGCACAGAGCGAAAAAATAAACGTAAAGCGCTTAATTATTCTATACGTCTCTGGTTCTCCCTTCAATGTAAAAGCTAAACTACATTGATGCAGCATATTGAGAGGCGCCACACAGAGATCACCAAGCGCACTACCCACTGAAAAAGCAGCTAAAGCCAGAATCGGACTGATCGATCGTGCTAAACTAATATTGATTAAAGGCCCAAACGCTGTTGCGACAAATGTAGTGATAACTAAGGGCAAAAAGAAATACCCAATATCTCTAAAGGATAGTACAGAATCTTGCTCCGTAATAAACATCACTTCCGTTTGCAATAAGGGTTTTGCTCGCCACCGCATCACTAGAGCCTCAATGATAAATGCACCCACAAATGAGATACTCGCACTAAAAGCTCCAGGGAGCTCTGTATACAGTGCTAAAGAGAAGATAAGTGCACTCATAGTGATTAACCGCAACAAAGACGACTGCGGCACCATCACCGTTCGGCGACTTAAAATCGCCACCCCATGATAAAGATTCCTTGTCACCGCAGCTATCGGCAGTAGAAACAAAATGCTTAACGCTAAATGACTTTGCCTTGCGACCTCCTCTGAAGCACCCATAAGACTGCGAAACACATAGAAACCTGCAGGTGTAAAGCCAAGTATCGCTATGAGACCTGTGACCATAAACGTAATCAAATAGATAAACTGCTGCACTCGCTCAAACGATTTTTTATCTACCACTAAAGAGGCGACAGTTTGGCGTACCATCATAACCGGATTCTCAATCAATCGCACTAAACTGCGAGCTAACGCATAAGCTGCTAACGAAATCTCAGGATCTCCAGCACGGGCAACCCCAGCATTCACCACAGAATGCGATAAATTAAGCATTAGATTGGTTAATGATAAGGGCAAAAAAAATCGCATAATATCCTTATATGATGGAACTTGGGATTGTGACATCCTCGCATTCACTCCTTATGACTTACACTACAATTAGCTACTATTTCTTATAATTATTCGACAACACTTGTATGGAACCCTCTAAACAAAGGTACACTAAAGCATGATCGACCCTAGATGAAAGGAATGAGCAAATATCGATAACATCCATGAATATAGTAAACAACAACAATTAGAAGACTTTCGCGCAACTTTGACTTCGATATCCTCGATCCCACAAAGTTCTGGCCTGAAGAGCAAGTTCCCGATAGATCTTCTCGCTAAACGTCCTTATATTGCATCCACTTAACGATCTCACCCATGCTAGCATTCTTGCCATACATTAACATTCCAACGCGAAATACCTTAGCAGCCAAGCGTATGATCAGTAATGTAGTTGCAATTAACACAACGGCGCTCAGAATCAATTCCCAAGTCGGGACTCGAGTTATGGCATTACGCATAATCATTAATGCTGGACTTGTAAACGGGAATATACTAGCGAATTGTGCAATTACACCATCAGGGTTACTCACTACTGGTCCAATGAACAAAAAAGATAACATCGGTAGCATTATGACTAGACCCTGTGCATTTCCTGCACTTTGCAGATCCTCCATGGTCGCACCCAAACTAACAAAGATTGCACTAAATAGCAGATATCCAAACAGCCCAAAAAACAATAGAACGGGAACATTCACCTGGGTTATAGCTTCCCATACAGGGAAGTCTAAGAAATAGATTATGGCTGGTAACCCAAGCGCTATCCAAAAAACCAACTGTAACACACCTAAGAGAAAATGACCTAAAACTTTCCCTTGCATAAGTTGGTTGGGCCGTATCGACGATAAGACAACTTCAGCCATCCGATCCCGGCGTTCTTGTAAAGCGCTTTGCATTAGCATTGTACCCGACGAAAAGATTAAGAGGAAGATTAAAGCGATAAAGGCCATGGAAACGATAACCTCCTCCCCACCTGGAACGTCTGCAGATTCCATCGCAACCGCCACTACACTAGCTTGACTTGTAAGATGTGCTAATTGTTCGGGGGCTATGTTCGCTGCTTGCATCCGCTGCTGCTGTAGCAGATTGCTTAAAAAACTACCTATCACACCTACGCCATCGTTGTTTCGTTCATTAAAGAAAAGTTCGAGCTCTCCTGTTTCAAAAAAGCCATGATGTAATGAAAAATATCCAGCAACCTCAGCCTCACGAACAGATTGTTCAATCGTTTCTGCACTACCAGCATACGATTTCAACAGCACATTTCCAAGAGACATTTCCGATAATCCTTGCATACCCTGTGCTTGATCCAGCACATAATACGTTGATACAGCGGGCTGATTCCATCGTTCTAGTAAGCGAGGCACACCAGAAAACATAGCCATGATTATCGGAGTTAACAACAATCCAATAATGAATTGCTTATTACGCAAGTTCCTCATAACTTCCCATTTGGCGATTTTCCATGTTTCTTTCATTTGATGAACCTCCTTTGGCAATTTTTACAAAAATATCATGCAAGGACAATCGAGATACGTTAATCTCTTTAATCGAAGCATCCTTAGAAATCGTTGACAGAAATTCGCTTGGACTAACTCGATCCTTCAAGCCTAAAGTCCAGCGAGAATCACTATGTTGATGGCAGCTCTCAACCAAAGTAGACGATATGAGACTTTCAATAGCCTTATCCGCCACCAATTGTACGCGATAATTACCATATTGCTCTTTGATTCTAGCAACAGAACCATAGGCTACCTCTTTACCTTTATCGATGAGAAATAAGCTATCGCACAACTCCTCCACGATATTCATTTGATGACTTGAAAGCAGGACCGTAGTTCCACGTGCTGCTAATGCACGAATTTCTGCCTTAAACACATCTTGACTTACCGGATCTAGTCCAGAAAACGGCTCATCCAAGACAATGAATTCAGGTTGATGAATGACTGATGCAATAAATTGTACTTTTTGGGCCATCCCTTTACTTAATTGTTCGATCTTCGAATTCGCGTAATCGCTTAATCCGAACTTGGCTAACCAATCTATAGCGCTGGTTTTGGCATCAGCGGCACTTATATCCTTCAATCCTGCCAAGAACTGCAGAATCTCCATTACGCGCGCTTCCTTATATAAACCACGTTCTTCGGGCAAATAGCCCACTAACGACCGAGGTACTCCAGCATATCTTTTACCATTTGAGGTGAACCAAATCTTTCCACTATCTGGAGCCGTTATTCCCATGATCATACGGATAGTAGTGGTTTTACCAGCTCCGTTTGGTCCAAGAATCCCTGTAATTTTCCCAGCCTCTGCTTGAAACGTTATATCATCAACCACAGCTTTGCTGCTATAAGTCTTGCGGATCGCAGCTACTTCTAAACCAGCCATTGCATCTCCTCCATTATTTTCTCAAGATTCCGTTTTACAGTAACGTAATATGGCCCTTGGCCGCTCTATTTCTGATTTTGCACAAGATGAGTTGCTAACCATTTACTCGTTACTGCATAGACATCTTCAACGACTTTAAACGGTTGCTTTGGATCAAAGCGTGGATCGTCAGCAGAGAAGAACAGAAACTCATGTGTGGCGTTAGGTATAATTTCTAGGCTTACCTCCTGATTACCAGCTTCCTGTAGAGCGTTTGCTAGTGCCTCGGCATGATAAGGCATTACTTTAAAATCCTTCTCACCCTGTACGATAAGAATCGGCACTTGTAACTGCTGAATGGTTCCAATCGGATCATAGGCCATATGCTCGCGCATCCAATTCACATTCATCAGTTCCTCAGCTGGTTCTCGCTCTGCTCTAATATCAGCTAAGAACTCTTCAATAAGCGGAATATAACCAAGAATCATTTCGCGATGAGTGACAAGTTCATCAAGCGATGCCTGATGCTCTAGCTGTTCAATCATAATATGATCAAGTGTTATAGAAGGGGCACCTAAAAATATTCCTGCAGCTAGCGTTGGATCCGCAGCCATAACCAGTGGTCCAATAACTCCGCCTTCGCTATGCCCCAAAAATGCAATCCGTTTAGAGTCAATGGCAGGATGGACCTTTAGATATGCTAGCAATACTTGCACATCTCCCACTAGATCGGACAGGGTAGCTGACTCGTAATCTCCAGTACTTTCCCCCACCCCTCGTTCGTCATAGCGCATAACTGCCACACCAACCTCAGTATAACGCTGTGCCATCTCTTTAAACATATAACTCATGAGTACAGGCGCAGAATTACCATCACGATCTTGCGGTCCGGTACCAGAGTTTAAAAACACGACTGGGTACGGTCCATCACTATGTGTCGGTATGGATAGCGTTCCTGCTAATTGGATATCATCATATAGCACCTCAAAGAATTCGTCCACGTAGTGCGCCTCCAGACCTTCGTTGTCACTAACTGCACTCAAACCCTGGTAACTACTACGAACAGCCTTGACATATTGCCCGGGAAATTCTATTTTCACTACATCTTCATTGTTGTTAACGTAGATATGACCGTATGTTATACTGTCTAAAATTACTTGGTATTCCTCTAGAAGCAGTAATTCATCATGGTATTGGTACCATTTGGTTCCAAGATACTCCATAGTACCATTGATGACAGGAGAGCGATTTTGCAACAAAAGCGTTGGTACCACAACCGGAAATATGCTCACTGAATCTTTACTAGCAAATCTCAATAAATCCTGGTAATGGTAGAAGACGTTATTTTCTAACACCACATACTCTGGTTCCAAGGGAGTTGAAAATTGATTCGGCCCCACTTGAAATGTTACAGTTTCTTCCTCCATTTCGCCATAGAAAGCAAAACCTGTTGTTGCAAATTCATATCTGTTCCATATACCGTCTACTCCAACGAGCTTTGTACTAATCGGGGTTTTTTGCCCACCTACATTTAATTCGGTTTCGGTCGTGATACCTTCCTCCGCCACCTGAAACTCCTCTGTCCCAATTCGTTGTTCACCCATGTAAATGATAAATGAACCAGCTTGTTCTTGAGCACTTCCTCTACTAACCATGACCAACAAACAAATTACCACACACAAGATTGCAATTTTGCTTTTCAATCTCAACACTCCTTAGTTTTGGGTTATGTCCATTTTATTTAACCGCGTTATGGTTAATTTGATCAACACGAATATTGAAAGCACGGTGATTATCAACGATTGTAGAATAACTTGCAGAGAGGGTGCTACAGTCAATAATTCCCCTTCTACCAATAAGCCTGTGGGCAAAAATCCATGAATATCTAGAAGCCCTCCAATCACTCGCAACCCAACCACTACCATAAAAACCACCAAGCCCGTAGTCATTGGTTTCTTTACTAACGATCCAATAAAATTTAGCATACTAAGCACAAATATCATGAACACTCCTTGCAACATCCCCGCTCGCAGCATGGGTATTGGCGAGGGAAGATCAAACCCAAAGAACAGACCTGTATAGAGGTAATTCACCAGTGCAGAAATAGTGGTTACTGAAACCAATAAAGTACCATAGACAATCAGCTTTGCCAAAATCAGATCCTGATATTTTTTGCCTGTGGATACCGACAGTACAAACGTCCGATCGGTAAGCTCTTGGGCGACAATTCCCGATAGCACAAATACCATGATTAGGATCCCTACTTGAAAGACACTGCCAAAATAACCAATAATGCTCTCTATCTGCGTGGTGAGTAACATCGCATCTAATGCTTCACTCGGCATATTAGGAAATTGACTACGCAACACACTAGGGAGAACAAGTTTATCAAGTACGGGATTCATAATGGCAAAGAAAGCAATTCCTAAGGAGACAATCAGGAACCGATAATTACGCCACCCATCCCAAATTTCCTTCTGGATTAGCATTTTATAGTACACCCTTTCCGACCTCCTCTAAAAAGATATCCTCGAGAGTTGCCCGGCGCAAGGCGCAGGATTGCACCATAATGTCTGCGGTACCAAATAGTGAAAACAGGGCCTTACCAGAGGATTCAGGGGTTTCTACCCATACTGACAACCGCTCGTTCTTACCATTGACCTCCTGAATTCCTGGAAGTTGTTTGATCCTTGCTAGAATCTCTGGTTCACAAGGTTTGTTAAAGACAATATCATAGATAGACTGCACATTTTCAGCTAGCAGAGTTTCTAATGACTTCTCAATAATCATCTGCCCCTGCGAAAGTATCCCTACTCGATCACAAACCCTTTCTGCATCACTTAGAATGTGTGTGGACACAAACACAGTTTTTCCGCGAGCCTTGAGATCAAGAATTAGGTTTAATACGTCACTTCTTCCTTCAGGATCTAAAGCCGAGGACGGCTCATCGAGCATCAATAAATCTGGGTCATAGAAAAGTGCAGCGGCCATCCCTAATCGTTGTCTCATCCCTCGCGAAAAGCCACCAACTTTACGTTTTGCTGCTTTATCCAAACCTACCCATTGTAGTAATTCCTCTACGCGTTTTTCTACACTACCCTGCGTCCAGAGATTTCCTAAATAGTAGAGACTTTCTTGCGCGGTCATCCAGGGGTAGAATTTAGGCTCCTCCGGTAAATACCCCAAGTGCAAATCTCCAGGATGAGCAACCTTCGCAATATCCCATCCATTGACGATACAGCTTCCTGCATCTGCTTTAGAAAATCCTGTTAGGATATTCATTGTGGTGGACTTACCAGCACCATTGTGCCCTAAAAATCCGTATATTTCTCCTTTTTTTACGTTGATATCGATCCCTTTTAATGCTTGAAAATTTCCAAACCTTTTTTGCAGTCCCCTTGCCTCAATCATGAAACATCCCTCCTGCGACCTACGGCTAAAAATATTATCGGTCCTAACACCATGGAACCTACCACTAACACTAGCCAAAACACTGCATGGAGATTTGCTACTCCTTCATGCCTAATCTTTTTTATGCAATACACAGCTAAGCTAATATGCAACAAAACTAATGGAAATACCAAAGCTATTATTTGTGCTGTTTCGAGCCCTTCCATCGATTGACACCTCCTGCTTGTATTTCTGGCTTTAGTATACCTCTTAGACGTGTCATATGATAAGTGACTTTAGTCACAACCTTAGTCATAGGAAAAGCCAGAGATTTTCATCCCTGGCTCGCTTTATCCCTGATCGATCATTTGTTTCAGGAGCATGCTTGCGTTTGTACGATTATTTGTACCTAGTTTCGTATATACTTCACTTATATAATTCTTCACAGTCCCTTCACTTAGAAATAACTGCTGGGCAATTTGGCGATTACTGAGACCCTCCGCAAGTAGTCGCCCAATCTGTAGTTCTCGTTCAGTTAGAGCATCCCTCTGTAATGTTTGACCATTAGCAAATATTATATCGTGTGATATTAATTGTTTACGAGATACATATGCTGCTAATTTCCCCGCAATTCGGCTTGGTAACATCATTTGCCCTGTGTGAGCGTCACGAATCGACTGCACAAGATGAAGTGCATCAATATCCTTTAGCAAGTAGCCCTTAGCACCATTGGCCAAGGCTTCCACAATATAATCATCATCATCAAAGGTGGTTAAGATAATAATTGCTGTCTCAGAGTGGTCACGACTGATCACTCCAGAAGCTTCTACACCATTTAGAACTGGCATGCGAATATCCATCAGAATTACTTCAATATCGTAGTCTTTCATCCGTTCAATGGCTACGGCTCCATTCTCTGCTTCCGCGACCACTTCCATATCCTCCTGTAAATTAATAATGGTTTTGAGGCCTTCTCGTAAGAGTACCTGGTCATCAACTAGCATGATTTTGATTTTGTCCATCCTCATCCTCCATTCGACGATAGAGCGGTAGTTCTACAACGAGTCCAAACCAACCTTGGTTGTTAATTTTCATCATTACCGAACCACCTAAGCTATCTAAACCCTCTTTCATCTTGGTTAAGCCATATCCATAGGAGATGTTGTTCGGCACCAGGCCATCATTGAATATCGCTAGGTGAATCAATTGATCCTGGTTCAGTAAATTGATCTGAATGGCTTGACATTGCCCGTGCCGAATACCATTGGTAATCGCTTCTAGAATAACATGATAAAGAGTCTTGCGCACTGACAACATAACGTCGTCAATCTCTTCTATGGTACAATCAATTTCTACTTTCGTATGACTTCGCACTTGATCTACCAAACGATCCACGACAGCGCTGAAATCCTCGTACTCATGGTCTGCATTAATCGCATTAATCGCCCTCCGTATCTCTTGCAGTCCTTTACGTACTTGCTCCTTAATAATCTCCAACCGCTTTTTCACTTGCTCCGCATCCTTCTCTTGCAGCATCTGAATGGCTTCAATCTGCACGAGAGCAGTGGTGAGTTGGTGGCCGACTGTGTTATGAATTTCAGCAGTAATGCGATTTCGCTCCTGTAATACTGCCATTTCTTCCATGGCAATCATTTTAGCATGCAACTCTGCAGTCGTCCTACGCAGGTTTTTGCTTTGCACATTATAGTTTTTTGCTGTAAATGCAAATCCAACATATATCGCAATTTGAAAGAAACCAATCGCAATCATGTGAATCTGCCCTACTAATGAGAGACTAAGCGGGGCAGACAACATAGCATGTCGCATATAAATCGAAAATACAACTAAGGTAAAAACGATCCCATACTCCGTTTTATAGTCAATGGAAATATCCCAAATAATTAAAATGAATGCTGAATACCCGAAAGAACCACCATAGATCGCAATATAGTACAAGATGGCCGCTTCGATGTAAGGCAAAACCCATTGCCCTATGTTTGGCTTTAGATTCGAAAGATACAGGTGCCGAAAAATCGTTAAGGCGCAATAGGCTAAAGCCAAGCCTCCTATAACAGGTGCTTGCTCTACGTTTTGAGAAATACCAAAGGTAATGAGTAACATAAATAGCATCCCCATACCCGCATGGAACACCTTAAAAATCCTTTCTTCATTTTTCCAAGTAAACATCAAATCCACGGAAAAGTCCCCCTCTTAGCTCTTTACCAATGTATTATATCATGATCCGTAAAGAACCAAAAGTGACCTTACGTCATATGACTTTAATTTACTCGGCAATTGACTTAGTCCACAGCTTAGTCTATAATTAAATTGAGGTGATTTCTTATGGAAAAACAGGTGAATATCCACGAAGCAAAGACACATTTTTCGAAATTGGTCAAGGAGACGACTGAGGGTTATGAGATTGTGATTGCCAAATCAGGAAAGCCAATTGCAAAGCTGGTGCCTTATATAGAAGTCAAGAAAATGCGTTTTCCCGGTTCGTCCAAAGGAACTGTAGTCATCAAAGACAATTTCGAACATCCATTACCTAGCGAAGTATTACATGGATTCCTAGCTCAGAATGATAGTGATAACTGACATACGTCAATTTCAAGGGAAACCCATTGGTTTTGGTAGTCCTGTTGGCTCAATGAAGGGAGAAAAGCTATGTCTAAGGAGTTCCTTTTGGATACGCATGCTTTTTTATGGTGGGTCACCGATGATGAACGGCTGTCAAACAAGGCACATGAGATCATAAGTGATGGAAGCAATACAATTTATGTTAGTTCAGCTACAGCTTGGGAGATAGCGATCAAAGCTGGACTTAAAAGGCTGGAACTGCCTGGAGAGCCTAGGCAATGGTTTTTTGAACAGCTAGCATCTAATGGTTTTGATACATTATCCGTAGATATAGCTCATTCTTTAAAAACTTATCAACTACCCATGGTTCATCGCGACCCGTTTGACCGTATGCTGGTAGCCCAAGCGATGGAAGAGAGAGTTACATTGATTACTTGTGATAGAAACATTCGTGTGTATCCAGGTGACTTCATCTGGTAAAGATGAGTTAAACAAAGTGTGATCTAAAGTAATTAACCTATCCCATTACTGCGCTCGGTTACTTCACAGACTTTTTCCGCAAGTTATGCGCCATGCGTGGCGCACGAAAAAGAGGAGGTATCAGCCTCCTCATAACGTCTAACATTGAGCTTTCATAATTTGAATCTGTTATTTATTATTAAACATCTCATCTAAAACACCCTGAACTAGAGGCACAGCAGCTGCAATTGTGCTTGCAACACTAACGTCCTCACTAATAATTGATTGAATGGCATCGTGTAATCCACCAGCAATTACAACCGCACGATTATTAGCGTGGGTACGATTTTCTGAAGCTTCTTGCCACAATCTTAGCGAATCACGATCAGCCATAAAA
>SKJB01000141.1 GCA_007116145.1 Limnochordia bacterium
CATGATAAGTAAAACGAGCAAAAACACACTTAATAAACCTTTTTTCATACAAAAACCTCCTCATATAATTACTATCTATCTAATTTTATAAGAAATTTATGAGGTTGTCAATAATAACGGTTAAAACAGTTAATAAAAATAGTGACGTATCGCCTCTCGATGAAGGTTGAGCCCAGCACTTTTTTCCAACAGTTCATTTGACAGATAGCGAAGAAACGTTTATAATTTAGGTAACTGAAAAATGATGTTCACCCCAAAACTGGCGGATATGTGGAATCAACCACACGGGATTGGGATGATAGCTTAGCCGACCGCCTGGGCAAATGATGAGAATCATTGTTCAGGCGGTTTTTTTATGTTTATGCAGAAAGGATGGTTATTGTGGAAAATTTTGCTTGGAGGAATTTTCAAGACGGTGCATGGGTTAATTCCATTAACACGCGGGATTTTATTCAACGAAACTATTCACCTTTTGAAGGAGACGAGAGTTTTTTAGCGCCCATTACCTTACGAACGAAGGGATTACTGGAGCAAGTAAATAAGGTATTGCAGCTTGAACAAGAAAATAATGGGGTACTTGCGATTGATACTGCACGAATCTCTTCGTTATTAAGCTATCCGCCTGGTTACATCGATCAAGAACGAGAGATTATTGTTGGACTTCAAACGGATCAACCGCTTAAGCGTGGAGTGAACCCATTTGGTGGGATTCGCATGGCAAAGCAAGCTTGTGAGTCCTATGGGTATACATTAGATGCAAAGATCGAAGAAATTTTTGCTTATCGTAGTAATCATAATGAAGGTGTTTTTCGCGTGTATACTGATGAGATGAAGAATGCGAGAAGGAGTAAGATAATAACTGGGTTGCCGGATGCGTATGGGCGCGGACGGATTATTGGCGACTACCGGCGAGTGCCTTTATATGGAGTTGACGCTTTGATTCGGGCAAAACAAAGCGATAAGGATAGTATTGGGCACCAAGGAATGAATGAGGAAACAATTCGTTTATGTGAAGAGGTGCATAAGCAGATCGATTTTTTACATAAATTAAAGGAAATGGCAAAACTTTACGGCTTGGACATCTCAAAACCTGCACAAACTGGCTTAGAAGCGGTTCAATGGTTATATTTTGCATACCTAGGTGCAATTAAAGAGCAGAATGGGGCCGCCATGTCGCTTGGACGGGTCAGTACTTTTCTCGATATTTACTTTGCTAGAGATTTACAGGAAGGTACTGTGACTGAATCAGTGGTTCAGGAAATAGTGGATGATTTTGTGCTGAAATTACGGCTAGCAAGGCAACTGCGCACACCAGAGTATAATCAATTATTTGCTGGTGATCCAATGTGGATTACCGAGGCAATAGGTGGAATCGGCGAGGACGGCCGTTCTCTTGTTACCAAAACTTCATACCGTATTTTACACACGTTGTATAACCTCGGTCCTGCTCCTGAACCGAACTTGACGGTTTTGTGGTCGAAGGATTTACCAGAGTCATTCAAAAAATATTGTGCGAAAGTATCCGTTGAAACTCACGCTATTCAGTACGAGAATGATGATCTTATGCGTACTCACTATGGTGATGACTATGCCATTGCTTGTTGTGTTTCTGCTATGAAGGTGGGGCAGCAAATGCAATTTTTTGGAGCACGCTGCAATTTGCCAAAGCTACTACTGATGGCACTAAACGGAGGCAAAGATGAAGTTAGTGGGGAGCAGGTTGGGCCGGTTTGTGAACCGTATCAGGGGGAATTCCTTGACTATGATCAGACAGTGCAGGTTTTTCGTTTCTATCGTAATTGGCTATGCAAATTATATGTGAATACCATGAATGTGATTCATTATATGCATGATAAATATGCGTATGAGAAATTGCAAATGGCACTTCATGATACTGCGGTAGAACGCTCAATGGCTTTCGGTATTGCTGGCCTTTCTGTGGTTGCTGATTCTTTTAGTGCCATTAAACATGCAAAGGTGAGACCAATTCGTGACGCAAACGGGCTGATTATAGATTTTGAGATTACAGGCAAATATCCAGCATTTGGTAATAATTATCCCCAGGTGGACTCAATGGCTGTAACTTTAGTTGAGGAATTTTATCGCAGTTTAACTCAAACACCGACATATCGACAAGCTAAGCATACCCTGTCGCTCCTAACGATAACATCCAATGTTGTGTACGGTTGTAGTACAGGTGCAACACCAGATGGTCGCAAAGCAGGTGAGCCCTTTGCCCCTGGTGCGAATCCGATGCACAATCGTGAAAAAAACGGAGCCTTGGCTTCCTTGCAGTCTGTTGCTAAGTTGCCCTATGTGTATTGTATGGATGGGATTTCTAACACATTTAATATACTGCCTGCTGCAATCGGCAAAGGGATTAGTGAGCAAGCTTCTAATCTTGTCGGGCTCATGGATGGATATTTTTCGCTCCAAGGGCATCATTTGAATGTGAATGTTTTAGATAAGGTATATTTGCGCAAAGCGATGGAATCCCCTAAAGACTATCCGAACTTAACCATTCGCGTCTCGGGATATGCGGTAAATTTTCATCGTCTCCGTAGAGAACAACAGTTAGAGGTGATAAACCGGACGTTTCACGGCATTACATAGGATAACAAACGATTTTCAGTTAGTCCAAACCAGTATTTTTGATCCAGTTAGGTAATAATTCTTGACAAAGTATGGTTGTTCAAGGATAATCAAGAGGGCAAGTAATTTCATATTTTAATCCTTTAAATATGTCCAGAGAGACGTATAAGGGTGTTTAGAGTTGATGCTTTGTCATATGTAAATACAACTCTTATTTGTTGCACCTTAGAGGAGACTCAAGGTGCTTTTTTACGCG
Source organism: Limnochordia bacterium (assembly GCA_007116145.1). Taxonomy (GTDB): domain Bacteria; phylum Bacillota; class Limnochordia; order Darwinibacteriales; family DTU012; genus CSBR16-88. The sequence goes on from SKJB01000141.1 coordinate 2,849, forward strand.
CAAGTATTCCTATTAGGAAGTGAGGTAATAGAATGAAAAGGCAGTTAATATTGGAAAACGGAGATGTCTTTGTTGGACAAGCGTTCGGTAGTACGGAGGGTGCAGAGGGTGAAGTTGTTTTTAACACAGGGATGACTGGATATCAAGAGATTTTGTCTGATCCGTCTTATTGTGGTCAAATTGTGACACTAACCTATCCGCTTGTCGGTAACTATGGCATCAATGTAGATGATTTTGAGACAATGCGTCCAGCGATTCGTGGGCTAATAGTCAAAGAAGCTTGTAGCAATCCTAGTAATTGGCGTAGCCAGAGAACGATAATAGATGCTCTTAGAGAATATCAAATCCCAGGTTTACAAGGGATAGATACACGCAGACTAACTCGAGTTATTCGTGAGTTTGGTACGCTACGTGGTCGACTATGCTCCATGGATGTTCACGTAGACGATATCTGTCATACAATGGCGAATCGAGCCATTGAGTCTGATCAGGTATCTCAAGTGTCGATTACGGATCCTTATGTTATTCCAGGTGTGGGCAAGCGAATTGTGGTGATAGATTATGGAGTGAAGCGCGGGATTCTGCGTAGTCTTACGCAAAGACAGTGTAACGTAATTGTTGTTCCTTATAATTTTTCGGCTGCCCAAATCCGTAATTTGTCGCCAGATGGGATAATATTGAGCAATGGACCAGGAGATCCCATGAGTATTTTGGACGTGACAGAGGTTATCAAAGAGTTGTTAGGACACATTCCTCTATTTGGAATCTGTTTGGGTCATCAATTGCTAGCCTTAGCCTGTGGCGCTTCCACAGTAAAACTTAAGTTCGGTCATCGCGGTGCTAATCATCCAGTACAGTGTCTCGATACAGGTAAGGTAAGAATTACCTCGCAGAACCATAATTACACAGTTGACCATGACTCAGTGGGGCAAACGCGTTTAGCAGTTACCCATCAATCTGTCAATGATCAAACCATTGAAGGGTTAGCACACAAGGATTACCCTGCATTTAGTGTACAGTTCCACCCAGAGGCAGCACCAGGTCCCCATGACTCTGATGACTTATTTAATCAGTTTATAGATCGCTTATAAAACGAATAAACTACGAGGAGGAACGAATATGAAACGAGATGATATTAAGAAAATACTAGTAATTGGTTCTGGTCCCATCGTTATCGGTCAGGGAGCTGAATTTGATTATGCTGGAACCCAAGCCTGTCAGAGCTTGAAGGAAGAAGGGTATCAAGTTGTTTTAGTCAATTCTAATCCTGCTACAATTATGACCGATCGGTCGATGGCTGATCGGGTTTATATTGAGCCGTTAACCGTGGAGTTTATCTCCAATATTATCCGCAAAGAACGCCCAGATGGACTCTTAGCCACTCTCGGAGGACAGACTGGGCTAAACATGGCCATGGAATTACAGGATGTTGGCATTCTCGATGAATTCCAAATCGAATTACTAGGAACAAAGCTTGACGCCATAAAGCAAGCGGAGGATCGAGAACAATTCCGCGCTCTTATGCAGAGGTTAGGTGAACCAATACCAGAGAGTGCAATCATTCATTCCGTTGATGAGGCATTAGCATTTGTTGGGCAGATAGGTTATCCGGTGATAGTACGCCCCGCGTATACCTTAGGCGGGACTGGAGGGGGGTTGGCTCATAACCAGATAGAACTTACAGAAATTGTTATGAATGGAATCAAATACTCACCGATTAAACAGTGCCTCATTGAAAAAAGTATTGCGGGTTACAAAGAAATTGAGTATGAGGTGATGCGCGATAAGAATGACAATGCGATTGTGGTTTGTAACATGGAGAATTTTGATCCTGTCGGTGTCCACACTGGCGATTCCATCGTTGTTGCTCCTAGTCAGACCTTAGCTGACCGTGAATACCAACTGTTGCGTAATGCCTCATTAAAGATTATTCGTGCCCTAGGAATTGAGGGCGGTTGTAATGTGCAATTTGGATTAGATCCTCATAGTTTTCAGTATTATGTGATAGAGGTAAATCCGCGAGTTAGTCGCTCATCTGCACTCGCATCAAAAGCCACTGGATATCCGATTGCAAAAATTGCAACTCTGATCAGTGTGGGGTATATGTTAGATGAAATCGTAAATCCTGTAACGAGTACCACATATGCTAGTTTTGAACCTGCTTTGGATTATGTTGTCTGTAAAATACCTTGTTGGCCTTTTAACAAATTTGAGTCAGCTAACCGTCTCTTGGGTACCCAGATGAAAGCAACAGGAGAAGTGATGGCTATTGGGCGTAACTTTGAAGAATCGCTATTAAAAGCTGTCCGTTCGTTAGATGATGCCACGTATCATCTTGAACGAGAAATATTTAAATCGATAGATAGCAAAGGACTAGAAGCAAAGATACAGTTTGCTAATGATGAAAGATTATATGCTTTAGCAGAAGCACTGCGGCGAGGATACACACCAAGTGAACTGTCCTTGCTCAGCGGGATAGATGTCTTTTTCCTAGATAAAATGCATGGAATTATCGAGTTGGAGAAGCGACTGTTACATCATAAATTTGACAGCGAACTTTTACTTGAAGCTAAACAGCGAGGTTTTTCTGATGCCTTTTTAGCTAAGCTTTGGCAGTGCAGTGAAGAGATCATCTTCCATTTACGCGTAAAGGAGAAACTTCTACCGGTTTATAAAATGGTTGATACCTGTGCAGCAGAATTTACTTCCGTTACGTCGTATTTCTATGGTACCTATGAGGAAGAGCAAGAATCTGTGGTTAGTGTGAAACCGAAGGTTGTTGTTCTCGGTTCTGGACCTATTCGCATTGGTCAGGGGATTGAATTTGATTATGCAACAGTGCATGCCGTGTTAGCGATTAAACAAGCTGGATATGAAGCGATTATTATCAACAACAATCCTGAAACTGTTTCGACTGACTTTAGCATTTCGGATAAACTCTATTTTGAGCCTTTGACGATTGAGGATGTTATGCATGTGATTTTACACGAACAACCATTAGGAGTGGTTGTGCAGTTTGGTGGACAAACAGCTCTAAACTTAGCAGGTGAATTAGCAAATCGTGGCGTTAATATTCTTGGTACAGATTTAGCGGATATGGATCGTGCGGAAAACAGAGATAAGTTTGAGCACACTCTCACAGCATTGAAGATACCACAGCCGCCTGGTAAAACTGCGCTTTCCGTTAAAGGTGCAGTAGAGATAGGCGAATCTCTAGGATATCCTGTGTTAGTTCGACCCTCGTACGTCTTAGGCGGTCGAGCGATGGAAATTGTCTACGAGCAAAGTGAACTGTTATACTATATGGAAAATGCCGTTAAGGTTAACCCGCAACACCCTGTACTCATCGATCGCTATTTACTTGGGAAAGAATTTGAAGTGGATGCCATATCCGACGGCGAGACAGTCTATATACCTGGCATCATGGAACACATTGAACGTGCGGGTATCCACTCGGGGGATTCGATTGGTGTGTATCCTCCCCAAAGTTTGACACCGCAGCTTAAGCAAGACATTATTGACTATACTACAGCTCTAGCTCGCGGATTTCGCATTGTTGGCTTACTAAATATTCAATTTGTGCTTTCCAATGGCAAAATCTATGTAATTGAGGTAAACCCCAGATCAAGTCGGACGGTACCGTTTTTGAGCAAAATTACGGGTGTGCCAATGGCTAACGTGGCAACAAAAGTTATCCTAGGGAGCTCGTTAGAAGAGTTAGGGTATGAAAGTGGATATCATCCAGAGTCCGCTGAAGTTTCTGTCAAAGTACCGGTCTTCTCATTTGCCAAGTTACGAAACGTTGATATTTCTCTTGGTCCTGAGATGAAATCAACTGGTGAAGTAATGGGACGAGATAAAACAATCGAAAAGGCCCTTTACAAAGGATTAGTTGCTTCGGGTATGAATATACCGATGTATGGATCTGTGCTCTTTACTGTAGCAAATAAGGATAAAGAGGAAGCATTTAGTTTGGTCTCCCGCTTTTCGCAGTTAGGATTCAATATTTTAGCTACAGAGGGTACAGCGAGTTGCATTCGCAAGGGTGGCGTACCAGTAACGGTGGTTGATAAAATTGGTACTGCTAAGCCTGATTTACTGGATTTGATTCGTACAGGGCAGGCTCAGTTTGTCGTTAATACCCTAACAAGAGGAAAACAGCCAGCTCGCGATGGTTTCCGTATCCGACGAGAGTCTGTTGAGAATGGTGTGGTATGTTTCACCTCACTAGATACAGCCGAAGCTTTATTGCGTGTACTCGAGTCCATGAGTTTTATAACCCAATCTATTCACCTAATCCACTAGGGATTAAAAACTATGCTTAATGTGAGCGATGGTGAAATTGATGTCGATTGACACGTAGCCAATTTCTTTTGTTAAATAAAAAATAATTAAAGGATAATCAAACTCTTTGTTGAATATAAGTTGGATAGTAGCATTGTGTGGTTTGTATTCAAAACACAAAAAATGTATAATATTACCACCCAGGTGGAGAGAGTGAGAGGATGAATATTATGAGTATGAAGTATGCAGTTATTACCGGTTTTCTTGGAGGTATGAAAGATCGCTTTCATAGTCACTATGGCCAACAACGAACGATTGCAGAAAAATTTGCCTTAGCATCGAAAATCGAAGGGATTAAAGGATTAGAACTAATCTATCCCTACGATTGTCCCGATGTTAACCAGATCAAGGAATTGCAAGCCCAATATGGGTTAGAAATTGCTGCAATTAATGTTAATGTCAAAGCCGAACCAGACTTTCGTGACGGTTCATACACCAATCCTAGTAGCAAGGTACGGAAGCTAGCTATGGAATATACAGCTGGTGCGATTGAGGCGGCTGCACAACTTGGTAGCAATCTAGTGACTTGTTGTCCCTTAGCTGATGGACATGATGTATCATTTCAAACTGATTATCGACAGGATTTTAAACGCCTAAAATCAGCTGTAAACGAGGCTGCACTAATCGATCCAAGTGTTCGGCTTTCCCTTGAGTACAAACCGACAGAGCCACGAGTTAGTTGTTATCTAGATACTGCTGCAACAACATTACTATTAGTAGAGGATGTTGGTCATAAAAACTTGGGTGTCACTCTTGACATTGGACACTCCTTGTGTGCAGGTGAAACTCCCGCCCGCGCAGCTGCATTATTAGGTGAGTATAATCGGTTGTTTTACGTACACGTCAATGACAACAACCGAGCCTGGGATTGGGACTTAGTTCCAGGAACAGAGCATATCTGGGCATTAGTTGAATTTTTAGTCTATCTAAAATTCTATCCACATGCAGGATGGTATACAGCAGATATGATGCCAGCTCGCATTGATCCAATTAAAGGTTTCTCACAAACTTACCGCGTCATGGAGAGATTTCAACAAGTAGCTGATCGGATCGATTTAGCGCACCTACAGGATCTGACAGCACATGGCGATGTGTCTGATGTGTATGACTTCTTATGGAGTTTACTGGGTGATTGGGGAGGTTCGCAGAAATAATGAAAGAGATAACTGGGTTGGTTAAAGGATTAGAAGACCAAGCTAAGCTTGTACGCAAAGAAATTATTAGGATGATTGCTGCTGCCCAATCAGGTCATCCTGGTGGCAGTCTCTCTGCAACCGATTTGCTAACTGCGCTCTATTTCCATGAAATGAAATTGGATCCAAAAAATCCTGATTGGGAAGATCGTGATCGTTTTATCTTATCGAAGGGGCACTGTTGCCCAGTGGTCTATGCTTGTCTAGCACTTCGAGGGTATTATCCGGTTGACACGTTATTAACACTACGAGCTTTTGAGAGCACATTACAAGGACATCCTGATATGCGTAAGACCGTTGGATTAGATGCGACAACGGGCTCTCTAGGTCAGGGTTTGTCACTTGGCGTGGGTCTGGCGTTGGCAGCAAAATTAGCGAAAAAGGATTACTTTAGTTATGTATTAATGGGTGATGGTGAGCAAAACGAAGGACAGATTTGGGAAGCTGCCTGCACAGCTGTTAAATACCAGTTGGGTAATCTCGTCGGTATTGTAGATCAGAATGGATTACAAAATGATGGTCCGACAGATACGATTATGCCGATGGAGAGTCTTGCCTATCGATGGAGAAGTTTCGGTTGGCAAGTAATCGAGATTGACGGACATAACATGACAGAAATTCTTCATGCTCTATCTTTAGCTAAATGTAATACAGACAAGCCGTCGATGTTGGTTTGTAATACCATTAAAGGTAAAGGTGTTTCTTATATGGAAAATGTCGTGGAATGGCATAGTGGTGCGATCAGCGATGCCCAGATGGAACAAGCTTTTGCTGATATTGAAAGGGGTGTGTAGCCATGACACAGCTTTTACGAGACGGAATTAGTACTCGACAGGCTTATGGTCAGGAGTTGTTAGCACTCCCGGCGACTTTTGAAAAGCTCTTAGTTCTTGATGGAGATATTTCGCGTTCTATGCAAACAGTGGAGTTCGGCAAGGAATACCCAGATCGACATTTAAACCTGGGAATTGCCGAACAAAATCTGATGGGAGTAGCTGCTGGCTTAGCATTAGGGGGATACCTTCCTATAGTATCAAGCTACGCTGTCTTTCTTAGCATGAGAGCCCTTGAACAGGTGCGCACCTCGATTTGCTATCCGAAACTTAATGTAAAAATCGTTGCATCACACGGTGGGCTAACACCGGGTAATGACGGACCAACCCATCAAGGTATTGAGGATATGGGTTTGATGCGTGGGATACCGAATATGACAGTGATTATGCCAGCTGATGGCTATAGTTTACAGGATCTACTACGGCAAGCTTGTACGATAGACGGACCTGTATATATCCGCTTAACTCGGGATGCAGTCCCATACATTTATGAGTCTACCGATTCCTGCCAGATTGGAAAAGCCAATACACTAGTCGATGGAAATGATGTGACACTCATTGCCATTGGTGATATGGTGCAGTGGGCCATTCGCGCAAGTGAGCAGTTAGCAGCGGAAGGAATTCAGGCTCGAGTGATCGATATGCATACATTGAAACCGCTAGATCAACAAGCGGTAATAAGTGCTGCTAGTGAAACAGGAGCAATTGTTACGGTCGAAGATCATAGCATCTTCAATGGACTTGGTAGTGCTGTGGCTGAAGTATTAGTCGAAAATTACTTAGTGCCAATGAAGCGGATTGGTTTAAGAGATACCTTTGCAGAATCAGGTCCATATGAAATGCTCTTAGAGAAATATGGGATGAGTACGCAAAATATCTACCAGGCCGCTAAAGAGGTAATTGCGCTTAAGAGCTAGTTTTCTTCGCTAATCATAAAAATTAGTACAATACATGAATAACCCCACCAAATATGATGGGGTTATTCGTGTATTATTCTTTAACTGCAGGTCGAGCAAGATCGAGCAAGCCGAGAACTATGTGAGCTAGACCGAAACCGAGGATACCAGCTGCAAATTGACCCGGTAGTAAAAAGTAACCAATGGCTGAAACGATAATTCCTAGGCCAATGACAACCCAACTTGTGGATGTTGGACTCATATGTTCACCTCCTAGGTATAACGTGCCACAACTCATCATAATTTATCCGAAATGGAATTGACATTCATCAAGATCAAAACAAGTTAACCAAAATGGTTAACTTGTTTTTGATCTTTGCCATAAATAGATACTCATCCCAATAATAAAACCGAAAGCGATAATCTGTGTGAGCACAAATGGTCCAATTAATGTAGTGTGTTGTCGGAGGAAGTCGAGAAAAACACGAATAACAGAGTGTATCAGCATCACTCGAAAGAATGCATAACCAGGATATTTCGGAGAACGGGCCCATTTGAGCGCAAACGGTAAGATTAAAAGTGACAACAGCGCTTCGTAGAGTTGAACGGGGTGTACAGGTTGTCCGCTTGTTGGAAACTCTATGGCCCAAGGTAGAGTGGTGGGTGCACCATAAAGCTCACCATTGATAAAATTTCCCATGCGAACAAATATATGACCGATCGATAGTGATGGAGCGATAGCATCAGCCATTGTCCAATAAGCAAGATTAGCCTTTTTTGCTAAGAAATAACCAAGGATCATCACAGTTATAATAGCTCCGTGGGATCCTAAACCAGCCCGAGTAAAGATATGCATGGGGTTTGCTAGGTAATAGTCAAGATTAATTAACACTATGCCAAGCCGTGCCCCAATAATCAGCGCAAAAGCTAGCTTAAATATGAGATCATCAACCGCATTCATCGGTAAATTATAGGTTTTTGCATTAGCACGAATATTAAGGTGCCCAAGCACAAAAGCTATTGCGACGAATATTCCATACCAATAGATAGCTAGTGATCCAATTTGAAGGGCAATAGGGTTCATCTGTTAACCTCTTTCTTATTTTATTGGTTCAGGATAGGTGAAAACTTTTCCCTCATAATTACGTAGTACTATTTTTTCAGGTGTCTGGTACAAAACATAGTGCGGTGTAACGGGAATTTTTCCTCCACCACCCGGAGCATCAATTACAAAAGTAGGAATCGCAAAACCAGAGGTGTGGCCTCGTAAGTGCTCCATAATCTCTATTCCGCGAGATACTGGAGTCCGAAAATGCTCAAGTCCCTGTACAAGATCACATTGATACAAGTAGTAGGGACGCACGCGGATTTGGACAAGTTTCTGCACTAGATGTTTCTGAATTTCTACCGTATCGTTAATACCTCGTAATAATACAGTTTGATTGCCTAAGGGGATACCAGCATCAGCGAGTCGTTCACAAGCTTTTGTTGACTCTGCAGTGATTTCATTTGGATGGTTAAATTGAACATTCATCCAAATAGGATGAAACTGCCGTAGCATTTCCACAAATTGTTGTGTAATTCGAAACGGGTTTGTTATCGGCGCTCGAGAGCCTATGCGAATTACTTCGACATGTTTAATACGATGTACTTCTGCTAAGATGCGTTCTAATCTTTCATCCCCGAGGGATAACGGATCTCCACCACTAACTAGGACATCACGCACTTCGGTGTGTTCTTCGATGTATTTTAGTGCAATTGCTAACTGCTCCGAGGTAATTGCTTCTTCGTGAAAGCCGACACGGCGCTTGCGTGTGCAATGGCGACAATACATGTGACACGTTTCTGTAACAATAAGCAGGACGCGATCCGGATAACGATGAACGATATATGGAACAGGAGAACGAGTCTCCTCGGCTAACGGATCGGGCAAATCGTTACTATGAGAAATGAATTCAGCCCCTAATGGTATAGCTTGACGACGAATGGGGCAATTTGGATCATGCGGATCCATGATGGAAGCAAAATAAGGAGTAATCCCCACAGCAAACCTCGTAGTTTTAGTCAGGGACTCTTTTTCGTCGTCTGTTAAATTCAGCGCTTCGTCTAATTGGCTAAGTGTTCGCAAACGATAGCGAAACTGCCATTGCCAATCTTCCCAATCTTGGGCGGGTATATCTTGTTTTTTAAGCATAACGTTCAGCTCCTAACGGAGGGCTGTGGGTACCATAATTGCATCGACCATTCCATGAATTAATTTTTTGTCTAATGGACAAATGGTGGCTAAGATACCTGCTAACTCCACTTTATCATTAGTGCGAAAATAGTATGGGCACAGACGAACACGGCCTTGCATTTCTTTAATCTGTGTGGACTCAAAGTCGTAATATAAGGCATGTACTTGGGTGCTTTTGTGAAACTGCTGCAAAACATATGGGTTCTTGGGAAAGCTCCTTAGTGCAGTATCCATTGATTTGCCCCATTCAGTTGCAGCCATGTCATGACCGATAGTCACCCCTTTACTGCCCCAGGCTTGCTCAGAAAAACCAGATACTTTGAGAACGAATTGTCGTTCTTTCTTTGATGCACCCTTGAGTTGTTGCCAATCTGTGACCGGACGATCACCCACCTGCAATTCTGGTATAACTGCGTGAGGCGGTAGTGGATTTGGATCTACAATCCAAGTTTTGGGAAATACTTGCTTTAAGTTCGTGTAGGTGTTAGCTCCTAGCTCACTCTGCCAAAAACTGCAGAGTGTGGGATGGTGTAAAAGGCCGAATAGCATTTTCTCTTCTAGATAGCTCTTAAGTGGTGGTGTAATTGTCACTAGCTGTTTGCGAACAGCATAGAGGATCAGATCCATTTTAGGAATATTTTTCAGATCAAATAACTCAAAAAACCGGTAAATCGCATGTATTTTTTTCGCTCCTGTTTTTTCTTGGACATATAAGCCATCTTCTTGAAAGATGATGTCCTCGGGTGCAAGGGTGAAACTTTGTAATCCTATTTTACTTAAGGCTTGACTAAGCCACTGCATTTCTTTAAGGTAATCTTGCGACTCTTTAGAGACAATGATGGCTAAATTCGGGTCTGGTACGCTAACCTGGGATCGAATAGCTGACACAAATGAATCTAAAATACCTGAGTTACCACCAATTAGCTCAAATCCTAGTTCGCCGTAATACTGGGAAAGGGCAGCTAGCAGTCCAAAACCACCAGGAACAGAATCAAGTTCTGACGCTACAAATCCGTCATTTGTTAAAAGAATGTCTGGTCGGATGATTAAAGGATAATCCTGCTTGAAGCGTCGCATTCGTCCGTAGGCTACTACTTGCTCTGATTTGCCAGCTTCTAAATATTCACGGATCCAGGTCGGTTGTTTCTCGCGACACGATAAATCATAGAGTCGTTGAACTCCGTGATAAAAGGTATTGATTTGCTCTCCAAGATTCGTAAGAGAGGCAACAATATTAGGATCCAGGTAAAAAGGCTCTGGTGAGATCCTCCAAGTACTATTTTGTTCACTATAGATTTCGCGTTTTGCATCACCGAAAAGACCGTTATCTGCTAATTTTTGGTTTATAGCATTACATGATTCTCGAGGATCACGTATACTTTGTGTCAGAGATTCACAGTTCATGACTTCGCCTCTAATCTTAGATAAATGGATTGTTTTTACGCTCTGTGTCGATTGTAGTGACAGGCCCGTGGCCAGGATAAAGAGTTATGTCTGCGTTCATACTTAAGATATTTGCTACACTTGATAGGTGAGACTTCCAATAACGTGTCGGTGCTCGCCCAACGGATCCTGCAAAGAGCAGATCACCAACAAATATAAATCCAGGAAAACGATAGCAAACACTATCTGGCGTGTGACCTGGTGTAGCAAGCGTTTCAAATTCAAACTCTGATGCAGTTTCACAATCATAGTGCTGTTTAAGAGCAGGCAAGCTGCGAGTGTGATCGGCGTGGTTATGAGTGATAAGAACCCCGACCTTGTCAATTTTGTGCTCATGGAATATATCTAGAATTCGACTATATGTAACTCCTGGATCGATAATTATAGCTGATTGTATGCGAGAGTGCCTTACAATATAACAATTAGCCTCACTCACATCACCCTGCAACCGATGTACGTACCATTCTCCATACTTATCAGAAATAGTGGGTGGGTGCCATATACTCGATGCAATCCGATGTAAGCTTGGAGCATTCAATTGCAATACATTAGCAAATTTTTCTCTGATTGCAGTGGTAGGAATGCACTCATAGTGTTCGATAGCAGTAATTAACTGGGCAGAAAGACCTACCTGCAAAGCTAAAGCGTCCACATCCAACCCTAATCCTTGTCGGGCTTTCTGAACAATATCACCAAATTCATCTTCTAAGATATAAGTGTTTTTTATCACTGCATTTACCCCTTTATGGAATAATACTTTCGAGGTTAGTATTGATTTTCCTGCTATTAATAAGACCCTCTTATCGCAAAGAGGGTCTTATTAATAGCTTAACGAACAGGAGTACACCAGTGGGAGTACTTCTTGACTTTATTTTTGACGACATCAAAATAGAGTTTTTGGATCTCTGAGCAAATTGGACCCATATGTCCTGTGCCAATCATTCGCCGATCAATCTCGGAAATCGGACTAACCTGAGCCCCAGTGCCCACAAAAAATGCTTCATCTACTACGTATAGTTCCGTACGGTCGATCTCTCTTTCAACTGTGGCGATTCCAAGTTCCTCGCGCGCTAAGTCAATAATCGTATTTCTCGTAATACCTTCTAAAATATCTCCAGTAACAGGAGGAGTAATCAACTTACCGTTGCGTACGAGAAAAATATTTTCTGCACTTCCTTCAGAAACATGCCCACTAGAGTCGAGGAAAATGGCTTCGTCATACCCGTCGACCTGCGCTTCGCTTTTCGCTAAAGCTGCATTTACATAGGCGCCATTGATTTTTGCGCGCATAGGAATCATGTTGTCCTCTACATGACGCCAAGACGAGACTCGAACTTTTAATCCTTTTGCTAAATCTAGATAGGCGCCGAACGGGACGGAGAAAAGCAGAAAGTCATCGTCTAAACCATCAAGTTTTACTCCGACAAATTCTGAGCTCTTATAAAAAATAGGGCGAATGTAGATATCTTGTCTATCTTGGCTTTTGGCCACTACATCCAGGGTTATCTGGCACAGTTCTTCAACCGTGTATCGAGGTTTTATTTTTAGTATTTTACAGGAATTGAGGATTCTTTGGTAGTGCTCTTTCATTCGGAAGAGATACATCTGTTGATCGTCGTCGTTCCAATAAGCACGAATTCCCTCAAAACAGGCTGTGCCATATAGAAAAGCATGGGTGGTAATGCTCAGTTTAGCATCTTGCATGGGTATAATATTACCTTGAAAAAATGCATAGCGATTCAAGTTAGTTACCTCCTTAAAAATATATCTGCTACTATTTTCCACTTTTATCTTGGAAACCCTGCAAGAATTTGTTAAGCTAGTAATAAGTTCTCACAAGTTGTATAAATTGTATATATGGCTGATGAGGAGGTAGGAGGTTGGATTTATGAAGTGTATTGTTCTAACTGGAGGGGGATCGGCTGGCCATGTCACACCTCATTTAGCATTATTACCAAAATTAGCGGATTTACAATGGGATATCCACTATATCGGTACAAAAAATGGAATCGAGCGCGACCTTATGACGGGCTTAGTACCCTATCACGCTATCAGTGCTGGTAAGTTACGGCGATATTTTGATTTAAAGAATTTTAGTGATCCGTTCCGCGTACTGCAGGGTACAGTGGAAGCATTTTGGATTTTGCGGCGTCTCCGCCCAAACGTGATCTTGAGTAAAGGAGGTTTTGTATCTCTTCCAGTGGCTGTGGCAGCTAGATCATTAGGAATTCCTGTAATACTACATGAATCAGATATCACACCTGGATTAGCAAACAGATTGGCGTTGCCATTTGCAACACATTTATGTGTTACATTTCCAGAAACATTACAGTACATCAAAAAAGCAAGCGTTTCCCTGACGGGGAATCCCATTCGCGAGTCATTGTTCACAGGTGAAGCCAAGCAAGGATATGCACTCTGTAAGTTTCAAAAGGGAAAACCATTACTACTTGTTATTGGTGGAAGTTTAGGGGCAAGCAAAGTTAATCAAGCGTTGCGTGAGAGTTTAGTAACCCTGACCAAATCGTATCAAATTGCGCACATTTGTGGTGAGGGGAATGTGGATACTTCCATCGAGATGCAGGGTTATACACAGTTCTCGTATGTAAACGATGAGTTGCGTCATCTGTTTGCTGCAGCCGATATGGTTATCTCGCGCGCAGGTGCGAATGCCATTTTTGAATTATTGGCTTTACGTAAACCCAATCTGTTAATCCCACTATCGCGATCAGCAAGTCGGGGAGATCAAATCATGAATGCAAAATCCTTTGTTACCCAAGGTTTTAGTATCCTTTTAGCAGAGGAAAAACTAACGCCTGAGAGTTTAGTTGAAAATATCCATAGCTTGGCAGAGCAAGCCAGTAAAATGCGAAAAACCATGGAGTTGTCACCGATTTCAAAGAGTTCGGATGAGGTGATGAAGGTCATTCTAGAATATGTAGAATAAAAAATTGAACTGTCCTAATGGGCAGTTCAATTTTTTATGTCGACACAGAGGAACGAACGTTCGTTATTGTTCTGCGATAATGGAGCTGTATGAAAATACAGTCTGCCAGTTCACCCATGACGAGAGCCAAGGCTCCGGCTGCCGCTGGACTAAGGTTTAGAGCTAATAGACTTACTAAACTACCAATCACAATGACTAAATTAACGGCCTTCGCTTTTCCAATAATATCGGTCAGTTTTTGTTGCATAAGAATACCCCATAAATACTCTCGCCAAGCAGTAAAAAATGGTTTCAGCGTTAAAATTCGCATAACCATTAAAGCTTGCTCGGCTACTTGCGGGGTAAGTCCCATGGGATGTGCAAGGATCCAAGGTCCAACGGGCGAGAAACTCACAACAGCTAGTAAGATGGTTGCGCACAACGCAAAACCTCCAGTAAAAATCTTGGTAATTCTATAGGATTGCGGTTGGTTGCTGGCAGTAAACGATAGTGTACATTGGTGTAACATCCCCAAAGGAGCCAGTATAAGTTGGGCGATCCCCAACCCGACCGAATAGGCAGCCAGTGTAACTTCGGGACTTACTGTGCGGGCTAGACCAGTATTAATCAATGGGCCAAAGGCTGTACTCACAAAGGTAGTGACCATAAGCGGTAAGAAGAATCGAGAGATCTGCTTCGTTGTTAGTTCTTTGCCTGTTCGTGTTCGTCTAAATACGGTTGGATCTTGTAATAGGGGTTTTGCGCGCCAACGCATAATCAAGGCTTCTCCAAAAAAAGCACCAACAAAAGCTAGGCTAGCACTAACAGCTCCTGGTAGTTCTGTATACAGAGCTAATCCAAAGATAATACTTGTCATCATAATCAAACGAATGGCCGTCGATAAAGGTACCATGATTGTTTGACGAGCAATGATGGCAACCCCGTGATAAACGTTACGACTAACCGTAGTTATGGGGAGTAAAAATAACACAGCGAGAGCTAAATGGCTTTGCCTTGCTAACTCGTCGGAAGCCCCCATGATATTCGTTAATACAATAAAACCTAAAGGGGTAAACCCAAGAATTGCAAGAAAAAAAGTAATGAAACCTGCCATTACGTAAACAAATCGCTTAACCTGCAGAAAAGAGGATACGTCTTTGACTAAAGAAGCCACCGTTTGGCGCACCATAAACATAGGGTTTTCAATTAACATAACTAAACTTTTTGCTAAAGCATAAGCTGCTAGAGCAATCTCTGGATCGGGAGTACGCGCAACTCCTGCGTTCACCACAGAATGGGATAGAGTAATTATAAGATTTGTTAATGAGAGCGGTAGAACAAATTGGGCAATACTTAAATATGTTGGTGCTTTATTCGTTTCCATACTAAATTTCCTCCTATCCTCACTTATAATACACTGTTCCTTAGAGAACTGCAACTTCAACCACAGAAACTTGTTCTCATAATTGGGAGAGATTACTGAGTGGTGTTTGTACTAATCGGTTACACTAAGAGGGCTGATGTAAGACGAGAGGCTGGATATGTGGTACATGTAGAGCAATCAGCATCGAAAAAATTGTTAAGTGGCGGGAATAACCCTGCCCAATCTGACGAGGTGATTATTTGTCGGTCGTTATCATTATTCTGGCTTCATTAATTCCTGGTGTATTGTGGGTATGGTTCTTTCATTCTAAAGACCGATTTGAAAAAGAACCCTTGGGAATAGTTGTCAAAACGTTCATTTTTGGTGCCTTAGCAGTAATACCTGCAGCTTTATATGAGTTGCCTTTTCGTTCGTTCATTGCTCCGGGCGCTACAATCTTTACCTATTTCTGGGTGTCGTTCTTTGTTATTGGACTCGGTGAAGAATTCTTTAAGTTCCTGGCTATCTATTTCAGCGCTTACCACAGTAGTGAGTTTAATGAGCCGGTAGATGCAATTGTTTATGCAGTGACAGCGGGTCTCGGTTTTTCAGTCGTTGAAAATATGCTCTACACAGCTACATTTGGCATTCACGTAGCACCTGTTAGAGCTGTAATTGCATCTTTAGCACATGCTTCTTTTTCAGGTTTAATCGGAGTCTATATGGGACGAGCTAAATTTGGGTCGCAGCCAAAGCGAGATATCACGTTTGGCTTGATTTTAGCTGCAAGTCTTCATGGACTCTATGACTTTATTCTGCTATCGCACATTGCATCACCATTGTTTTCTATTGCGCTGGTCGGAGTTCTCTATTACTACTTGCGTCATCAGATTGACGAAGCCTTAAGCAAATCTCCGTTTCAAGAAGATTAAGCGTCAGATTCTCTTGGCATCTTTTCTCTACTGTGCTAAAATAGTTTCGGAGGGGATGTGGAGATATGTCTGGACATTCTAAATGGAAAACGATTAAAAATCGTAAGGCAGCGCAGGATAATAAGCGCGGCCAAGTTTTTACTAAAATTGCCCGTCAGATTACAGTTGCTGCAAAAGAAGGCGGAGCTGACCCAGACTCCAATGTTAAGTTACGCATTGCAATTGATAATGCGAAAGCTGTCAACATGCCAAATGATAATGTTGAACGGGCAATTAGCAAGGGAATTGGTGGTCTTGATGGCAATAATTACGAAGAGATTGTGTATGAAGGATATGGACCAAATGGTGTTGCAATCTTATTAGAAGCGTTAACGGATAATCGTAATCGCACTGCAAGTGAGTTGCGCCACAGCTTTTCTAAGAATGGCGGAAATCTTGGTGAATCAGGTTGTGTTGCTTGGATTTTTGAGAAAAAAGGGCTCTTAGTTGTTGATAAAGAAATAGTGAATGAAGAAGAGTTAATGCTTGCTGCTATTGAAGCAGGTGCGGAGGATGTAGAAATAGAAGATGAGGTATTCAAGGTGCTAACGGATCCCAGTAGTTTTTTGGTAGTCAAGAAGTCTTTGACAGATTCTGGTATATCCTTTCTAGCTACTGAAGTGACTATGATTCCACAAAATACAGTAACTGTAACTCCGATGGAGTCAAACCGGTTAGAGAAACTCGTTGATATTTTAGAGGAACTTGATGACATACAAGCGGTTTATTGCAATTTTGAAGTTTCCGAGTAAAACACGAGTATTGTATTCGTGTTTTTTTTTTGTGCATACTATGGCTTTTTCCTGGAAAGAATGGTTAAAAAGGAGGCATTAAAATGCGCAGAGTCGGTATATTGTTGCTAACGGCCATTTTCTTTTTTAGTCTAAGTTTTACCATTACGTTTTTTGTCAATCAGCATGAAGATGCTGGCGAATTGGAGCCAGTGTTAGAGCCAGTCGGTGACTTGGTTATCGAATCATTACGCCATAAATCGCAAACTTCGTCAGAAGATGAGTCTGAAAAAGAATTAGTGAATTCCACACCCATGGTTGAAATTGTTGAAGTTGTCGAATTCCCCCTATCATCCTACGAGATCTTAGAGGATGATAGGGGGAAAGAAGGCTTGAAACAGCGGTATATGGGAGTACTCGGTGACTATGTAGCAGTATTCAAAGGAGAACCTGGAGTGGATAGTGTTTTGATAGAAGAGACCGAAATTCCTATTGTTAATTTGCCGGAGTTTGAGATAAAAAATTTGCGTAAAGGTATTTCCTTTATGTCTGAAGAAGAGAAATATAGCATTCTGGAAGGACTTCATTTTCCGCGGTAACACTCTGACAAGGGTGCAACACCCTGCAGGGTGTCTTTTTTTTGTCTGCTCACAATAACAGGACTCTCATGAAAACATGTCGAAACGTATATTCGAAGGATGTGTTATAAGGTGATCATATTAGGAATTGATCCTGGAACAGCTATTACTGGATATGGTATAATTCAAACAGATCGTACAGGCAAGTTAACCGTGCTCGGATTTGGAGCGATTCGGACTCCAGCAAACCAACAGGCTGAATTACGGTTGGTTAGCATTTATCAGGGGGTGCAACAGTTGATTGTTGAATTCAGTCCCGAATGCCTGGCCATTGAGCAATTATTTTTCAATCGTAATGTTTCCACCGCACTAGCTGTGGGAGAAGCACGCGGGGTAACCATGTTAGCCGCTGCCCACAAAGGGTTAATGATAGGTGAATATACTCCATTACAGGTAAAGCAATCCGTAACAGGTCAGGGACGTGCTCCCAAAGAACAGGTAGGATATATGGTTCGTTTATTACTAGGTTTAGAGACTGTGCCACAGCCCGATGATGTGGCAGACGCCTTAGCAGTGAGTATATGTCATGCTTATAATGGACAAGGATGGAGAGGACAAAAATGATTGCAGTATTACGAGGGAGTGTTCTACTAATTGAGGAAAACAATGTCATACTAGACGTAAATGGAGTTGGGTATCAATTGCAGGTAACAGGTGCCGCACTCCAGATTGTAACTCGTAAAGCCGACGAAGTCACACTGTATACCCATCTACAGATGAGAGAAGACGGGATTGCTTTGTATGGTTTTGCTTCTCATGAGGAACGAGTATTATTTCAACGGATTATTACAGTTTCAGGGGCAGGGCCGAAGACCGCTTTGAGTATCCTATCGGCAATGTCACCAAATCAATTCATTGGGGCCATCCATGAAGGAGATCGTATAGCGTTAACGAAAATTCTCGGTGTGGGTAAGAAAACTGCAGAGCGTTTGATTTTGGAGTTAAAAGAAGTGCTTACATATGCTGGAGCAGAAAATGATTGGGATCTAGAAGGAGATATACCAGTGACTGCGAGTCGCGGTGTTTGGTATGATGCGCATCAAGCCTTGTTGGCACTTGGTTATACCGAGAGTGAAGCGGATACAATGTTAAAATCTGCTCAAGAGTTCGCTAGTGAGACGCAGGACTTACAAGAGTTGCTTAAAGTTGCACTAACGAATTACGGAAGGAGGGGGAATAAGTAGTGGAAGAGGAACGGCTGATAACTGGTTGGAAACGACCAGAGGATTGCGATATAGATGCGACATTGCGTCCTCGCACATTAGCAGAGTATATTGGACAGCATAAGGTAAAGGAACAGTTGCAGTTATTTATTACAGCGGCCACGCAGCGGGGAGAGGCGCTGGATCATGTTTTATTATATGGTCCTCCCGGTCTTGGGAAGACTAGTTTAGCGCATATCATCGCAGCTGAACTGGGAGTGGGAATTCATACAACATCGGGTCCTGCTATCGAGCGCCAGGGTGATTTAGTAGCCATTTTGACCAATCTCCAGCCCAAGGATGTTTTGTTCATTGATGAGATTCATCGCCTCAACCGAACGGTAGAAGAAATTTTATATCCGGCTATGGAAGACGGAGTTGTGGATATCATTATCGGTAAGGGACCAGGAGCTCGGTCTGTCCGTTTAGAATTACCGACATTTACGCTAATTGGAGCCACTACCCGGGCGGGCATGCTTACTTCACCCTTGCGTGATCGATTCGGTGTTATTAATCGATTGGATTTCTATGATCAAGCAGACTTAGGCATTATTGTTAGTCGAGCTGCGAGAATTCTTAACGTCGCAATCGATTCGTTTGGGGCAAAGGAGATTGCTTGTAGATCGCGAGGGACACCGCGGGTAGCCAATCGTTTACTGCGCCGCGTGCGCGACTATGCGCAAGTAAAAGCAGATAACATTATTTCAGTGGAGGTAGCAAAAAAAGCCTTAGCCTTGTTTGAGATAGACGATAAAGGTCTGGATCAAGTGGATCGGAAATTGCTGCAGATGATTATTCAAGTATTTAGTGGCGGTCCAGTTGGCCTTGATACGCTCGCAGCATCGATTAGCGAGGAGTCTACAACCATTGAGGACGTATATGAGCCGTACTTGCTACAGTTAGGTTTTCTCCAACGAACTGCTAGAGGTCGTGTGGTCACAAATGCAGTTTATGAATATTTAGGATTACCAGTGCCTCAAAATCAAGGATAAGGAGATATTTTATTTAGACGTGGAAGTTACACATTTTATTTTCCCTTAGCAACCTCGTTGTATTTAGTCTTGTCCTTACTCTAGTATTTTGGTTGTTTCGATGTTGAGCAGGCATAAGCTTTTCACTGTTGGGAAGGATAGATAACAGAGGGAGGTGTTCTGCTGTGACGAACAGCAGTGTCTTTTGGCAGCTATTTACAGCAACAGGACAAATTGGTCCATACTTGCTCTACAAGTCTTTTAGCCATGAGATTTCTTCGGAATTGATTGAAGAAGAGGAACAGGAACAAGGTTTTAAGGAGGTAGCCTCGGAGAGAGGATGAAATCCATTGTACAAGACAGACGGAGTTGTTCTTCGTACAAGAAATCTAGGTGAGGCTGACAAGATCGTCACCGTGTATACGAAAACCAAGGGAAAAGTTGTAGCAGTGGCACGGGGTGCACGCAGAATACGTAATCGATTGCTAAGCTCTACACAAATGTTTACCCATGGTCGTTATTTATTCTTTGATGGCAAAACGCTAGATACGCTATGTCAAGGAGAAATTGTCCTTTCTTTTCAGCCTTTGCGTGATGATTTAGATAAAATGGCTTATGCGATGTATTTATGTGAATTGGTCGATGTTTTCGTTGAAGAGGGAGAACCGAGTCCTGAAATTTTTGTGCTCCTAATCAATAGTCTAAAGATGGTGAACGAGGGGCAAGTTCTCCTAGCTCTACGGCGATTTGAGTTACGTTTAATGAAATGCCTGGGATATCACCCAGAAATGCATCACTGTATAAGTTGTGGAACGGAACCGGAAGCAATCATCTATTTTTCTAAAGAAGGTGGTATTGTTTGCTCGCACTGTAAACCACAATTTTCGACAACGCATATAGTCAGTAGGGGGACGTGGGAATTGACAAAACGCCTCTTAGATTGGGAATGGTCAAGGATTTCAATTCTTCACCCTTCTGCTTTTAGTTTGGTAGAGATTGAGCATTGTATGCGAGACTACATTGATTACCGGCTAGACAGACCCCTACGCTCATTAGGATTTTTGCAGACACTGAAGCAGTTTTAGAAATGGAGGTGAAAGGATAGTGACCACAGACTTACTTAAAAGTGAATTAGAAAAAATAGATGTTATCATGGAGCGTACAAAATTAAAGATTCAAGATGCACGCGAATTATTAGCAGATGCTGATTGGGATGTAATGGAAGCCCTAGTAATCTATGAGCAAGAAGCAAAGGTTGCGTCAAACCAATGGGAAGTGCGAGGACACGAGGTTTTAGCTAAAGTAAAGCAAATGGTGCAGGAAGGGAATATCACTCATATCCGTGTGCAGTCCCAAGGTCGTACTATAGTGGAGATACCAGTTACACTTGGGGTTGTTACCACTGTGTTCGCACCGAAACTCGCTCTGCTCGCAGCCGCTACCTGTATGCTGACCAAGTGCACTATCGAGTTCGATAGAAAGACCGAGAAGCTAGTGAGAGATTGACAATCAATGACTTTTCTGCTATATTTAGCTCAAATGATATACGTTGGCGATGAAAAAGAGGAGTACTTTACGGATGTGCGAAACAGAGAGCTTGGGTGAGGTGGAAACCAGGCATGCTACTTGCCGTATTGGAAGGCGCTTTTGAGCAGAGAACTATAAGAGGGTTGTGTTTTAAGCACCAACCAGGGTGGAACCGCGGAAGAAACCTTTCGTCCCTGATTTTCAGGGACGAAAGGTTTCTTTTTGTAGTCAAACCCTAATTTGAGAGGAGGAATTTGTTGTGAATTTCCAAGAAATTATTTTGCGATTGCAGCAGTATTGGGGTAAGCACCATTGCCTAATTTATCAGCCTTATGATACAGAAGTCGGTGCAGGTACGATGTCCCCTGCTACGTTTTTGAAAGCATTAGGTCCGGAGCCGTGGAATGTAGCTTATGTGCAACCTTGTCGTCGGCCTACTGATGGTCGGTACGGTCAAAATCCGAATCGCGTTCAACACTACTATCAATACCAAGTGATCTTAAAACCTTCACCAGACAACGTCCAGGAACTCTATCTGGCTAGTTTGGAAGCTTTAGGGGTCGATTTAGCCCAACATGATGTGCGATTTGTAGAAGATGATTGGGAATCACCTACACTTGGAGCCTGGGGTCTAGGCTGGGAGGTGTGGCTTGATGGGATGGAAATTACACAATTTACTTATTTTCAGCAGGTTGGTGGAATTGATGTAGCACCAGTTTGTGCTGAAATCACCTATGGTATTGAGCGCTTAGCCATGTTTATCCAAGGTGTGGATAGTATTTTTGACTTAGAGTGGGTAGACGGTGTTACGTATGGCGATGTCTTTATGCAAAATGAAGTTGAATACTCAAAGTATAATTTTGAAGTCAGTGATGCAAACGGTCTTTTTTCTTTATTTAACAGCTATGAAGCCGAGGCCAAACGCCTAATTGAAGAAGGATTAGTCTTGCCAGGGTATGACTTTGTCCTAAAATGCTCCCACACCTTTAATCTGCTTGATGCCCGGGGTGCGATTAGTGTAACCGAGCGACAACGCTTTATCGGCCGGGTACGTGCATTAGCACGCATTGCAGCCCAAGGTTATTTAGCAACTCGAGAGAGTCTTGGGTTTCCCTTATTAGCAAAGGAGGCTAAATCGTGAGAGATCTATTACTAGAAATTGGGGTAGAAGAATTGCCCGCTCGGTTTATTCTACCAGCAGTTAAGCAACTTGGAGAGTTACTAGAGACTCAACTAGCTGCACAGCGGATTACATTCAATGAGATTCAACTATTTAGTACGCCTAGGCGTCTAGCAGTCAAAGTAATTGGAGTCGCGCTATTACAACTTGATCTTGAACAAGAGGTAAAAGGACCGCCAAAGAGCATTGCATTTCAAGATGGGGTTCCTACTAAGGCTGCTCTGGGTTTTGCACGCTCACAAGAGCTAGAGATTGATCAGCTCATTGTCAAGGAATTAGGCGGAGCAGAGTATCTCTTTGCACCGAAGTTTCAAAAAGGTCAGCCAACAAAAGAGGTACTCACGAATATTTTACCAGAAATTATAACTGGACTATCTTTTGCTAAAAATATGCGATGGGGAAATTCTCAACTGCGTTATGCCCGACCACTGCGCTGGATTGTGGCTATGTTAGGCCAAGAGATTGTTCCTTGTAGTGTAGGGAATGTTGCGTCTGATAATCTCACGTATGGCCATCGGCAACTATCAACAGGTCCTATTGTCCTTACGTCTGCATCACAATATCCTCATTTGCTAGAGGAAAGCTATGTGATCGTGGATTACAAGCAACGTCGGCAACGAATCTCGCAACAAATCCAAGCGTTGGCCAAACAATCGCAGGCTCAGGTCCTAACGGACGAGGACTTA
The DNA here is from genome assembly GCA_007116145.1 of Limnochordia bacterium. Taxonomy (GTDB): domain Bacteria; phylum Bacillota; class Limnochordia; order Darwinibacteriales; family DTU012; genus CSBR16-88. Next base: position 25,989 of record SKJB01000141.1, read on the forward strand.
CTAACCGAGGTAACAAACTTAGTGGAGTATCCAACAGCATTTCTTGGATCTTTTGCCCAAGAATATTTAGCGGTCCCAAATGATGTACTTATCACATCCATGAAGGAACATCAACGTTATTTCCCCTTATTTGACACGCAAAATCAACTGTTACCAGCTTTTATCGGAGTGCGTAATGGGGCTGATAACCACTTACACTTAGTGACCGCTGGAAACGAGAAGGTACTTCGAGCGCGTCTGTCTGATGCCAAATTCTTTTTTGATGAAGATCGGAATCAACCGCTAGAAGACAATGTGGAAAAATTGAAATCGGTTGTCTTTCAAGAGGGACTGGGAACCGTGTATGACAAAGTTGAACGCATCCAAAATCTTACAAAAAAATTGTGTGATGTATTGGGATATGCAGAGCAAAAGCTTGCATGTGAACGTACAGCCAGACTTGCTAAAGCTGATTTGGTATCTCACATGGTTTATGAGTTCCCAGAGTTACAGGGTATTATGGGGGCTGAGTATGCGCAGTTAGCAGGTGAAGAGACTCTCATTGTTAGGGGGATCGTCGATCACTACAAGCCGCGCTTTGCGGGTGATCAATTACCAGAGAGTATATCTGGCATCATTGTCGGGTTAGCCGACAAATTAGATTCTTTGGTAGGGTATTTTGGGTTAGGGAAGATTCCTACAGGATCACAAGATCCCTTTGCCTTACGCCGTCAAGCTCAAGGGATCGTTGCAATTCTTTGGCACAAGCAGTTAAATGGTCAGTTAAAGCAAATCATTGATCTAGCGATTGCTGGTTACGAAACATTGTTTGCTGAAAAATCCGATGAACTAGCCGTACAGGTGCTAGAATTTTTGCGAGGTCGCATCCGCGTAATGTTTTTGGATCAAGGTTTTCGCTACGATGAGGTAGATGCAGTGTTAGCGGGAAACTGTGATCAGATACCCGGACTTCATCAGCGGGTGGCAGTTTTGAATGAGTTTCGTACCAGCAAGGAATTCAAGGATCTCTTGACTGCATTTGAACGTTGCAGTAATCTCGCTAGCAAAAGCACACGTACCGTTATCGATAAGAGTTTGTTGACCAGTGAGGATAGTGCATTTAAGAGTGTGATTGATGATGTGCGTACTCAATGTTTACAATTGCTAGAAGCACATCGCTATCAGGAGTATTTAGCGACTCTAGCTAAAACACGCCCAGCAATTGATGCTTACTTTAAGGCAGTAATGATCATGGATAAAGAAGAAAAAGTTCGGCAAAATAGATTAGAGTTGCTCCATGAAGTAGTTGATCTATTCATCCAATATGCAGATTTTCGCATGATTGTTATAGATATGTGAAATGTGCCATGTGAGAGAAGGATTATCGAATCAGAGTATGGAATATATTTGATTGGAATTCGACTAGACAAGATTCAAACAAGGAGGAAATTGTTCATGACGACTAAATGGGTATACTTTTTTGGAAATGGTCAAACCGATGGCCAGGTTGGAAATAAAAACCTTGTCGGCGGTAAGGGCGCAAATTTAGCTGAAATGGTTGATCTCGGTATCCCCGTACCGGCAGGATTTACGATTACAACTGAAGTGTGTAATGCTTTTTATGCCAATAATCGCCAATGGCCAGCAGGGTTAGACGAACAGTTAGAGGAAAACATTGTTCGTATGGAAGCAGCTATGGGTGCAAAATTCGGTGATACTGAAAACCCACTGTTACTTTCTGTTCGATCAGGTGCGCGTGTATCGATGCCTGGTATGATGGACACTGTTTTAAATCTTGGATTAAACGATGCAACTGTAGCGGGTTTGATTAAAAAGTCAGGTAATCCTCGTTTTGCATGGGATTCCTATCGTCGCTTTATCCAAATGTACGGCGACGTAGTAATGGGAGTTGATCACCATAACTTTGAGAAAGCCTTAGAAGCTATCAAAGAAGCCAAAGGCGCTACACTTGACACGGAACTATCAGCTGATGATTTAAAAGAGGTAGTGGAAGCATACAAGGTGGCCATATTAGAGGTGGCTGGACGGTTATTCCCTGAAGATCCCCGCGAGCAATTAAAGGGTGCTGTAAATGCGGTATTCCTATCTTGGAACACGTCTCGTGCTGTTCGCTATCGAAAGATGAATGACATTCCTGCAGAGTGGGGTACTGCTGTTTCCGTACAAGCTATGGTATTTGGTAATATGGGTGAAAACTCCGGCACCGGCGTTGCCTTTACTAGAGATCCTTCTACTGGTGAGAATATATTCTATGGTGAGTATCTAATGAACGCTCAGGGCGAAGACGTTGTAGCTGGTATTCGAACTCCTCTGCCTATTAAGACGTTAGCAGAGAAAAAACCTGCGATATATCAGCAGCTTGTAGATATCTACATGAATCTTGAAAAACATTATAAAGATATGCAAGATATTGAATTTACTATTCAAGAAGACAAGTTATATATGTTACAAACTCGTACTGGAAAACGCACAGCTGCAGCTGCAGTGCGTATGGCCGTTGAGATGTTTGATGAAGGATTAATTGATAAGGAAACTGCTATTATGCGTGTAGAGCCAAGTCAATTAGATCAGCTACTACATAAGACCATTGATCCTAAGGCTAAACTTGATGTTATAGCAAAGGGACTACCTGCTTCTCCAGGAGCAGCAGTTGGTAAAGTGGTGTTTAATGCAGAAGATGCAGAAGAATGGGCTAAACGTGGCGAAAAGGTTGTCTTAGTTCGGACAGAAACCTCTCCAGAAGATATCGGTGGGATGGATGCAGCAGAAGGCATTTTAACTGCACGTGGTGGAATGACTTCACATGCTGCGGTTGTGGCTCGCGGAATGGGTAAGTGTTGTGTAGCTGGTTGTAGTGATGCTAAAGTCAGCGAAGCAAACAAAATGGTGACACTAAATGGTCATCAGGTTAAAGAAGGCGAATGGCTTACATTAAACGGTACCACTGGTGAAGTTATCATTGGTCAAGTGGAGTTAATTGAACCGCAGTTAACAGGTTCCTTTGGTACGCTTATGCAATGGGCCGATGACTTACGAGCATTAGGTGTGCGTACAAACGCAGACACTCCTCACGATAGTGAGGTTGCACGTAATTTTGGTGCTGAAGGTATTGGTCTTTGTCGTACTGAGCATATGTTCTTTGAAGGCGATAGAATTCGTGCTGTACGCCAAATGATCTTAGCAAAGGATCTTGCAGGTAGAGAAAAAGCATTAGCTAAATTGTTGCCCTACCAAAAGAGTGACTTCTTGGGCATTTTTAAAGCAATGGCTGGATTACCTGTAACGGTTCGGTTACTCGATCCACCTCTACATGAATTTTTGCCACATGAAGATGAAGCGGTACAAGAACTAGCCCAGGATTTGGGTGTGAGCTTTGAAGAGCTAAAGGCAACTGTTGAGAGCTTATCAGAGATGAATCCAATGCTTGGACACAGAGGCTGCCGCTTAGGTGTAACCTACCCTGAGATCTACGCAATGCAAGCTCGGGCTATCTTTGAAGCAGCAGCAGAAATAACGAAATCTGGGCAAACAGTAATCCCTGAAGTCATGATTCCATTAGTTGGTGTGCTACCTGAACTGAAATTAATGAAGGAAGTCTGTGTTGAGGTAGCTAACCAAGTAATCGCAGAAACTGGTGTTACATTCGAGTATAAAATTGGTACAATGATTGAAATACCGAGAGCGTGTGTCGTCGCCGATGAAATCGCCAAAGAGGCAGAATTCTTCTCCTTTGGTACAAACGATTTAACGCAAATGACTTTTGGCTATAGTCGAGATGATGCAGGCCGTTTCTTACCGATTTATGTGGATAAGGGTGTTTTAGAAAAGGATCCATTCCAGAGTTTAGATCAGGCTGGTGTAGGTGCTTTAGTTGAGATGGGTGTAGCCAAAGGGCGCACAACAGATGCTAAACTTAAAATTGGTATCTGCGGCGAACATGGTGGCGATCCTTCATCTATTGACTTCTGTCATCGTGCAGGATTAGATTATGTCAGTTGTTCGCCATTTAGAGTACCCATTGCTCGTTTGGCAGCGGCTCAAGCAAACATTCGTAATCCTAGATGATTTTTCTGATAAATGAAAGGTAGGGAGGAATCATCCTCCTCTGTGGGGAACCCATACATATATAGTATGGGTCCCTTTTATCTTTTATTCTTGATTTGATAGATTGATAGGACGGGGGTGTTACATGCGCTTACGGTTAGAAAGTACGCAACGAGAAAAAGAGTATCTCTCCCCCTATGCATGCTTTGTGGGCGAAAGTAAAGGACGAGTCTACGATGAAGAAGAGTGTGAAGTACGAACTGCTTTTCAACGAGATCGAGATCGTATTGTTCACTGTAAGGCCTTTCGCCGCCTTAAATCGAAAACCCAGGTTTTTATCGCGCCTGAAGGCGATCATTATCGGACACGACTTACCCATACGTTAGAAGTAGCCCAAGTCAGTCGTACTGTGGCTAGGGCCTTATGCTTAAATGAGGATCTGACCGAAGCGATTGCCCTAGGACATGATCTCGGGCATACCCCGTTTGGACATGCTGGCGAAGCCGCACTTGAACTGTTATTTGGGAGCTTCCAACATAATGAGCAGAGTTTACGTGTTGTTGAGTTTCTAGAACGACCGAAGAAAGCTTATCAGGGTCTAAACTTAACATATGAAGTACGAGAAGGGATTCTTGGTCATACCGGGCCAAATAAGCCTACGACCATGGAAGGACAGATTGTACGAATTTGTGATCGTGTAGCTTATTTAAACCATGATATTGAAGATTCCATACGTGGTGGGCTATTATGCGAGGATGATTTGCCAGTGCATGTGATCGAAGTATTAGGCGTAACTCGCACCCAACGAATAGGATTAATGGTTAAGGATCTAATTATCCATAGCGAAGGGAAAAACGAAATTCAGATGAGTGAGCCCGTTAAACAGGCTACTGACGAATTACGCAACTTTCTTTACCAAAGGGTCTATATCGGTTCAGCAGCGAAACTCGAAGAAGCAAAAGTATACAATGTACTTCGGATGTTTTACGAGTATTACCTATCCCATCCTCAGTTCTTAGAGGAGCGGCTAGGTCATAAGGTGGACCCTGCAGAGTATACGTTAGGTGTGATTGATTACATCGCTGGAATGACCGATAGCTATGCAATTGCAGAATTGCAACGGTTGTTTTTACCACGGGGATGGGCAAGGCTCTAAACAAGTATTAGCGCTAACCAGTTTAAGAAAGGAGGAGTCAGATGTGCGTAATTGTTTTGCGAGAGATTCATTACGTAATCTGTAGATCTCGTGGCTCAGTTTAGTGATGATTGGTTAGATAAGGTAAAACAAGCACATAGTATTGTCGACATAGTTGGTAAAAAGATTGATTTGAAACCTAGCGGTCAAAACTTTCTTGGACTGTGCCCTTTCCATGAGGAAAAAACTCCCTCTTTTAGTGTAAATACGCAGAATCAGTTTTATTATTGTTTCGGATGTGGTAGTGGTGGTAACATATTTAATTGGATCATGCGTACAGAGAATCTAAGTTTCCCAGATGCAGTAGAAGTCTTAGCCAAAGAAGCTAATATTCCCATGCCGAAAATGTCAGAAAAGGAACAACGAATGGCTGAAAAGCACGAGCAGTTGTACCATGTTAATTACTTGGCAGCACAATATTATTACAAATCGTTGCGTTCGCAAACCGGAGCGACTGCGAGAAGATACCTCGTAGATCGTGGAATTAATGGAGAGCTAGCAAAGCAATTCTATTTGGGATTGTCATCTGCACAGTGGGATGGCTTGTTAAGTTTTTTTCAAAGAAATGGCATAGAAGAGAGTCTAGCTGTGGAAGCAGGGCTAATTGTTAAAGGTAAGAAAGGGTACTATGATCGTTTTCGTGAACGTATAATGTTTCCAATATGTGATTATCGCGGACGTTTTCTTGGATTTGGTGGCCGTCTGTACGGACAAGGGCAGCCGAAATATCTTAATACGCAAGAAACAACCATCTTCCATAAGAGTAAAAACCTTTATGGTCTTAATTGGGCTAAGGATGCGATAGCAAAACAGGATTCTGTTGTTGTTGTTGAGGGATATACGGATTGTATTGGTTTATACGAAAAAAGTATCCACAATGTTGTGGCAAGCTTGGGAACAGCATTTACGCAGTATCATGCGCAGCTTTTAGCTAGATTCACAAAGAATATTATTATTGCCTTTGATGGAGATGC
>SKJB01000085.1 GCA_007116145.1 Limnochordia bacterium
CGCGCTTCATAGGTTTCCACCAGTTTTTCCACAAACGCACCTACCCCGCCCTTGGGATAAATGTAGTCATTATACAGGGCAAAATAGCTCAAGGCAAAAAACACAGGGGTTCGTCGGAAGAAATGCTGGCCAATAATATCTTTCAAAGACTGTTTCTTCGCTAAGCGGTCTAGATACTCCTCAAAAGGCGTATCCATTTTCGTGATACGATACATGGTGCGTATGGACTTGAGCGTCCAGACGACTAATGACGGGGCTATGGTAAGGACATTCTTTTTCTTTTCCGCAAACAAAGGATTTTCAACGCCATAGAGGATCTTCATATCCTCGATAATGTCATGGATAGCAAGGATGATCCGGTCGACTTCTTCTTTGCTGTCAGGATACAGTTCTTTCAACATATTCGCATAGAGCGACAGACTTTTATCCCCATCAATCCTGAGCAATCGATCCTCCACCTGCAAGGTGATGGGATTAGGGAGCACCTCTATGTCCATGGAGAATTCCTTGATCAGAGGCTTGACAAGACCTGCGTTGACTAACGCCCGAGCGCCCCCTTCAAAGTGGAAGCCCTCCCGCTCGAAGGAGTTCATTAGCCCACCGCAATTTTCGTTTCTTTCTATAAGGAGTACAGCCTTGCCCCGAAGAGCCAGGCTTAGCGCAGCCGTCAAACCTGCGATGCCTGCGCCCACAACAATGACATCTTTTTGGATCACAGTGCAACACCCTTTTCACACAATAGTTCTCTGGTCCGCTGCCAGAGGGCTTCCGCTGCCTCTAAGTCTCGGGCTGGAGGTGCTAGTTCTTCTTCTGTAGTCAAATGAAAAAAAACACCACTAGCCTGCAGCACCTCAGGAGAAGCGCCCAGATAATAAAGGGCCTCTGCGGAAACTTCTGGCGTGTCGGAAAATCTATCGATAATGTTCCTCTTGTACCATTGATACAGCCTTCCGTTATCCCTGCCAGACTCGGTCCGCACCAATCCAGGATGCATGGCGTGAATCGTTACGTTGTGGGAAGCCAATTCTCTTGCAAGGATATGCATCGACAATATTTGTGCCTGCTTGCCTGCTCCATAGGCCTTAAGACCGGAATAGCGCCGCCTCTTCCATTCCAGATCCTCGAGATCGAGGCCCCATACGGCAAAACGATATGCCTCTGAACTGACAAAGATCACTCGTCCCGCCCGGTCTAGCTGGTATTTTGGCATCAGCATCCTCGTGATAATCAAGGGACAAAGATAATGGAGTACCAAGTTGGTCTCCAAGCCGTCTGGTGTCTCTTGGCGGAACTCCATGTGTACTCCTGCATTGTGGATCACTGTATCGATGGGTCTTTCCAAGGATAGCAAGTACTTCCCCACACGCTGGATGTCTGCTAAAAGTGACAAATCTGCAATGAAGGACTCAATCGGGGTACCGAACTCCTCGGCTATTTCCCTGCGGACTTTTTTTGACTTCTCCAGATTTCTATTAATCATGATTATATGAGCACCCATAGCTGCATATTTTCGAGCCGTCTGATACCCAATGCCAGCGGTAGCCCCGGTTATGACAACAAGTTTACCCTCGAAAGATTCTGTGTATCGTCTAGGATGCTGTTTCATATTCTTAACCATGGAAAAAACATTCGACCATTTGTATTGCGGCCAATACTTTCTTATCTTCGAATTCATCATGGCCTCCTAATTTATGCGTTCTTCGAATCCGTCCTGTGGCTCTTGAACAGAGATTGAAGCGTATCTATTGTTAAAAATGCTGTTTTCTGTTGTAATGCGTTCGGTTTTGTGATTAGATAGAGGTATGAAAACACAACCGATTTTTAAAACCAATTACATTTTAGTTGGCTTTTTGGTCACAATGGCTGGAATGATAGGCTTTGCCGTTGTTTTTCGAGATGCCTTCCTTTCCTTCCTGCAACACCCAGCCATGTATAACCATGCCCGTTTTCTCCACGTTGCGGCGGTTACACTGTTCTTTGCGAATGCAGTGGTAGGTATGCTTTGGGAAAAACGGAGCCTTGCCTCTGACCGCAAAGAAGTAATCTTGCATACCTATGACACGGTAGCTTTGCTAGACTCCCAGTTCTCATCGCCTCTGATCATGCTGTCGGTACTCGGAGGGCTTTCCTTAAGTGTTCACATTGGGGATCTTTGGCAGATTGGATGGCTTTCCGTGAGTTTTCTTCTCTTCCTGCTGTCCGGCATTCTGTGGGTAGTCAGTGACATTCCAACCCAGTACAAGGTCAAAAGACTCATGTCCAGCCTTGATCCAGAAGATCCGACACTTCCCGATGAACTGATCCGCCTCCTTAGGCTACGTTCGTGGATCAGCATGGCTGGTGTTGTTCCACTGATCGTAGTCTTTGTCCTGATGGTCTATAGACCAGAAATCACGGCCGTAGCTGACTGGTTCCGATAATTAGCAGGATAAAAACAAGCGAAAATTAACGGAATATGACTTCTCACAAAGTGAGTGTTCATCGCTATGCACACTCACTTTGTGTCTCCCCCCTGTGTAATGTGAAAGGCGCTGTCAAACAACCTCGCGTCATATTTGCATTGTTAGTTTGCGTACCTGGCGGATGTAAGTCTTGGCGGACAAATGATTAGAGACTATCCCGTTGCGGTAGGTAACAAATCCTACTGTAATTCTCGAATAGCCCATGTATTATTCGGAGACAATACAATCGCTCTTTGGAACATGGCTTGAGCCAATTCTTGATCCGATCGTTTATAACACTCCCCAAGAAAGGCAAAATAGAATGAACTAGCAGGATTAAGTTCTGTAAGCTTTGTAAAGCCTGCGATTGCCTTATTTCGATCTCCCCCTGCAAGTGATGGAGCTAGAAGATAGCGTTTCGCCTGTAGATAAGCAAGATGCTCATTACCCGGATCAATTGCCTCCGCCATTTCAATAGCATCGCTTACACGTCTTCCATACCGAATCCCCGAGAAAGGTCCCGTAATCTTGTTGGCATAGCCCTCAGCTACGATGCTATACGTTGTGGCTAAACCATAATCATATTCGAGTGCTTTTTGGGCGGTTTCAATGGCAGAATCATTATATGTCTTCGCCTTGTTTTTGTCCTCCTCAATAAACGTATAGAAATCCGTATAGAAACTGTATATAAGTGCTAACAAAGCATACTGACCATCCACCGGATCCACATTTTCCAGAAGCACCTCGCTATTTTTTATATCCTCTACATCGATCCTATTGATGGCATTTCTGACTCGCTCATACGTAACCTCTTTGGCCGATGCATGACTGCAAACTAGAACCATAATCAGTATTGCCAACAGAAATACCCTCTTCATAAATAACCTCTCCATTCCTATGTACTACAAGCATAACGCAACCTCTTCGCTCACTCTAAGCTAGATTCAACACCAACATACCCCACCTCTATTGACGAAGATTTAAAGACTCCATGAGCCATGTGTTGAATTCGCTTGCATGTGTTTCCATCGGGCAGTGTGCACTACCTTGGATGATCGTTAGTTCAGCATGCAGCAGGTCATCTGCTAGTTGGTGTCCGACATTGAGTGGGACCCACGAATCGTCAGCCCCCCAAAGTAAGAATGCAGGGGTTGTGATTGTCGATAGTGAGTGCTCTAAGGCAACACCACGACTTGTGGTTATGTCAATGAAAGTATGCTGTGTACCTTTGATTTTCAGCGGTGTAAGATAGCCTATAACCTCATACTCCAACAGTTCACGACCATATGCGGACTCAAGAAAACGATTGATTCGATTAGGGTTTAAAAATAAGAAGCGAAAAACGTTAGCAAGCCATGATCCAATAACCGGTAATCCCAAAATAGAACTTGCGATGCCTGGTGGTTGGTGATCGATAGATCCCGCCACATAGAAAAGAGCCCTAGTACGATGTGGTTTTGCGAGGACCATGGCCGTAATCGTACCTCCACCCATGGAATGTCCGACTAAATCCCATGGTTGATTGCGCACTGTGTCCAACATCGTATTTTGATCGAGTTCCTCCAAGAGAGCCCACAGATATCTCGCTCGAGCCGTTTGAGAATGGTCGAGTCCACGGGTGCGATCACTATAGCCAAACCCCGGAAGATCAACAGTCACAACAGCATATCCTGCCTCCCGCATAGTGTCGACAGTGTAGCGCCATGAAAACGTCGAACCGGCTAACCCGTGAACGAATAGAATCTTACCGATGACTGGTTCCTCGGGCATCCATACACGATAGTGAATGTTCACATCGTTAACTACCGTGAAGGCACTATTGGTAAAGGGTAGTGTGCCATACTCGACAGAGTCGTTAATGGCCAGAAGAAACGGCGCAACACCAACCAAGATAAACATGATTATAAGACCAATAAATATTCTCTTTCTCATGCATTCACCTCCGAACACTCGATTTTGGTTAGAGCTTTCGCCCTTACGCTTTCCCGAAAAAACAACGCAAGGCGATCCTATCCTAAGGTCGCAGCTCTTTATGTGAGTATTCTATGTAGTTCGATGCGAATCCTGCTGTTTTAGGATCATAATCAATAAAGGAATACCCTCGTCATTTTTGCACAAATTTCTATGCCATGATTCCTAAACTTCATCCAAATAAGGACACTTTTATTGACGTTCTTCTGAGGAACTTAGCTTTCTTAGCATTTTTTAGCATTTTTTAGCATTTTTTAGGTCGACAAGGAGGGATTGCTCCTCTTTCCCGCCTAAGAACTGCACATGTCACTTTCATGACGAAAAACCTCGCCCCGAGTATCGTATGTAAAACAGCCTTGCGATAGGTTCGTTGGTGGTTTGAGTTTTGGGATCAGAATTCGACGTTCTCCTCTGAGGGCGAGTGCCTATACAGCGTCCAATGAATATGAGGATCTGTTTTTGCGCGATACATCGCTTGGTCCGCTTTGGAGATCAGCTCACCGATTTCCTCTCCATCCTGGGGATACAAACCAATTCCAAGGCTGACCCCGACAGTGGCCTCGGCTTCGTCTGCAATTGGGATCGGCGTCAGAATGCATTGAACCAGCTTGTCGGCGACGGGAGGAATACCTGCGGCATCGACTCCTGGTAGTAGCAGGACAAATTCGTCTCCAGCCAACCGGGCTACGATATCGTTTTGGCGCATGGCCGTCCGTAGTCTATTGGCGATAGTTTTCAGGACTACATCTCCGGTTTCGTGGCCGAAACGATCGTTTACCTGCTTGAACCTATCGAGGTCGGCAAACATCACTGCAACCGACTCCTTTCGACGCCCGGCATCCAAAAGCTCCTGTGCGCCCAGTTCTGTGAAGAGCCGACGATTCGGCAATTGCGTAAGTGTATCATAGAAGGCCATGGCTTTGATCTTATTCTCTACTTCCTTGCGCTCTGTGATATCCGTATTAGAGCCACGAAATCCTTGGCTCACACCATCATCATCCACAAGGGGAACCCCGTTAATCAATACCCAAACGTTGCCACTGTCGCAAGTCACCTGTCGGATCTCTATACTGGTAAATTCGGTACAGTCTGCCATCGCTTGATACAAGAGCTGTTCTATCGAAGTCTGATCGTCTGGGTGAAACAGCTCATGGAAATGCATTTGACCGACGATCTGTGCTGGGGGGAAATCCAGCACATCCTCAACGACCTGGCTAACATGAGTATAGATCCCTTCGGAGTTTACTTCCCAGGTGAAGGTGCGGTTCTGTTTTGCTAGCTGATCGTAGCGATCATAGCTCTCTTGAATGAGTTGATTCAAGCGCCGCACCTGCAGATTATGCTGTTTCTGGTGGTAGTTAAGAGCAACCAGTAGAAACGAAACCACGACAAAACCGAAGATCCATTGCCTGAGGCGGCTATAATCCACCGCTTCTTCGATCCGCACATAAACATGACGGTTAACGATTTCCTGCTGTTCTAATGGTGTAATAGTAGCGATTCCCTTATTGAGAATATCGACCAATAGCGGCTCGCTGTGCAGTACACCCATGCGTAGGTAGTTGGTATATTCGTGCACACGGCCAGCGATCTGCAGATTGATCAGGCCTTCTTGACGAATCGTATAGGCGGCGATTGTAAGCGAGCGTAGAGCCATATCTGCCTGTCGATTGACCACCGCTGCCAGCGCCTCGATCTCCCGGTCCGTGTTCACCACGGTTAGGTTGGGAAAGTCTCTGCGGACGCGTTCTTCCATAGAGGTGCCTACCGGAAATATGATAGTGGCATCTTCCAGTTCAGCCAAGTCATAGATGAACGGGTAATCTCGGTGGGTAATCAGCACGGTGGGGTCAACAAAGAGCGGATCGGTGAAGTGCAGCCACTGTTCCCGCTCAGGGGTTTGATTGAGAAAAGGAAGTACCATACATAGACCGACACGGGATATTGCTAACGTCTCCCCCCAATCCTTTGTAGGAACAATATCAAAGGTGATCCCGAGCCTCTCGGCGACTAGTGTTACAAGGTCGGCAGCGATACCTGTGAAGCGGCCATCTTCATGGAGAAGCTCGAAAGGCTCCCAGTCCGGGTCGACACCCATAGTCACCGTGTAGTTAATCGCGTCTAGGTACTCCAGTTCAGCCGGAGTGAAGATAACCTCCGCACCTAGGCCTAGTGAGGCCGGCACCATGACAATGACGAACAGCAGGAGAAGCATTCGAAGTCTAATTCGGATCACATCCTTGTCTGAGTAGTTTCTGTTCGGCGGCTTCTCGTTCAAGAGACTGAACCCAAGCCGCACCTCCTGGGTATACAACCCGAACCCCGACATGTGTAACCTCCAAGTCCTCAGGAGCGGATCCAGACTCAACACTGCCTACAGCAGCTACGCTGGATCCTACTATCGAGCTAGATAAATGAGTCCAGTCAATGACCACCTCAAGATAGGACTGACCACCGTTACCACCCAGAAGTGGGTCGTTCACAGACCTGTAGTCTCCCTAACCATTCTATATTAACTCTGAAATCCCTTCCTGATATGACAATAACTGGTAGATGCATCCACACCGCTGTTCCTCAAGTAGCGTTGTCCCAGAACGAGCAATCTAACTTCGAACCTAGGTTTCTTTACGCTGCCTTCATACGTCTGACAAGACTATTCAAAAATTCTTTACACTTATATCTATTTTTTGCTTGCAAAACACAAACTACTTTTGTATTTCTAACATTCATGTAGTTGCTGATCTTTAGCATTGAAATTTTTAATAAATTATGGTAAATTAAACAAGCTATCACATTATAGGGGGTGAGATCTATGCATGACCTCTGGCGAGCCTTTCTGTTGGCAAAAAATCAATGGGGTCGACGAACTATTGTCGGAATCTCCATGCTAGTGGATTCAGGCTCTCTGATACTTATTCCATTGCTCTTAAAACAGATATTTGATGCTCTAGTACTACATGAAAACTATACTGAACTATCATCTAAACTTAATCAAACAGTAGCAATCTTGTTTATCCTTGCTGGACTTCGCGCTATTGCCATTTATGCCCAAATCTATTTCCAGGAGGGGACTGGCAATTACATTGGTCATGATATTCGAAAAATGCTATTTCAAAAACTACTAAGGTTGCCATTTAGCTTCTTTGATCGAACGAAGACAGGAAATCTAATGTCTGTGCTTACGAAGGACGTGGACGCAGTACGCGATGGAACTGGCTTTGTTATTATGCTTGTAATAATAAATATTCTAACCGCTATTGGAATTATTTCTACCATGCTCCATCTACATTACCAATTCGCAATTGTCATTTTAAGTGTTTTCCCCATTTTAGGCGTTATCGCATATCTCTATAGTGTGAAGATTAAACCTCTGTATGATACCGTACAAAGACTTTCAGGTGATCTGCATACTGTAGCTCAAGAGAATATTTCGGGTATTCGTGTAGTTAAAGCCTTTGTGCGCCAAACACAGGAGCAGAAAAAGTTTTCAAACAAGAACAATAGCTTGTATCAAACTAACATAAAGATAGCCTACATAAGTAGCGTCATACACCCCTCATTAGACTTTTTAGGCGGGGCGGCTAGCCTCCTAGCGTTAGGGGTTGGTGGTTTTTATGTGATCCAAGGAAATATGACCTTAGGTACAGTGGTTGCATTTACAATTTTTACAGAATTCTTGATTTGGCCGATCAGGCAAGTTGGTTGGTTAGCCGAGATGTTTCAAAGAGCGATCGCTGGAGCAAAGAGGATCTACAGAGTACTAGACGAGGAAGACAATCGAGTCTCCACTGGTGCTCATGATGACCATGTGATCACTGGAGCGATTTCTTTTCATAATGTATCCTTCTCTTATCCAAACGGCAAGTTAGCCTTATCAAACTTTAGTCTGCATATTGAACCAGGTCAAAAAGTATGCGTACTCGGTATGACAGGGTCTGGCAAGACAACTCTAGTTAATCTATTGCCTCGCTATTATGATGCTACTGCTGGAAAGATTACTATTGATGGGATTGATTTAACAGACTGGAGTCTAGAAGCATTACGAAATCAAATTGGTTTTGTATTCCAGGACAATTTTCTTTTTTCCGCATCTCTTGCAGATAACCTTACAATGGGTCTTAAGGATGTTTCGCTTTCGTTACTGCAAAGATCTGTAGAAGCAGCACAAGCAGGAAAATTTATTGAGAAACTGCCCGAGGGTTTCAACACACTCGTTGGAGAACGTGGAATTGGCCTATCCGGAGGCGAAAAACAAAGAATTGCTATTGGTCGTGCCTTACTTAGAGACCCCAAAATCCTAGTCTTTGACGATTCTACTGCAAGTTTAGACGCTAAAACAGAAGCCGCTTTGAAAAGTGCGCTAGAGACTCTCTTTACTGACCGAACGGTACTTATCGTTGCTCAACGAGTCTCAACGGCTATGAGCGCAGATCATATTGTAGTATTAGACTCGGGAGAAATTGTGGAACAAGGAACTCACAAAGAACTACTGGCCAAAAACGGTATTTATGCACAGCTGCATCAAGTTCAAACCACGAGCGCAAATTTTATCAACCCAATGAATAACGATCTGGAGGCGACGCAAAATGGATAAAGAAGAAAAATCTCTAACTCGGGAAGAGCAGTTAGTTAGTTTTCGTCGTTTGCTACCCTATATCTATCCATATAAATCGCTCATTGCTCTTGCAGTCCTTGTTATGATTATTAATACGGCGATTAGTATTATACTACCTATAATAAGCCGGATTGCAATCGATGACTACATTAACCCTCAAGACCTCAAGGGATTAGTACGAGTAATAGTTATCGCCGGTATAGCTTTTACAGTAATGAACATAGCTACCTTCATTAGAGCACGTTTGATGGCGCAAGTTGGACAAGGAATAATCAAAGAAATACGACTTGATGTGTTCACAAAACTTCAGCACTTATCGGTCAGTTTCTTTGATAAGATACCGGTAGGCAAAGTGATTACACGCCTAACAAGTGACGTCGATTCCTTAGCTGAACTTGTGAGTAATGCAATTATTGCTTTGATCGTAGATACGCTGAAGCTTATAGGTTTTCTTGGTTTTATGTTTTGGTTGGATTGGAGACTAACACTCATTGTCTTAGCTTATCTTCCTCTTATGGTCTTTGCAATGACATTTATCTCTGGACGAATTCGTAAAGCTGAGGATAAGGTCCGAGAACAAACATCTGTCGTCAACTCTTCACTCCAGGAAAGTATTTCTGGCATAAAGGTCATTCAGGCTTTCCAAGCCCAATCGTACTTCGATAATAAGTTTGCTGACGAGAACACTCAGTTACGGAGCGCTGGGAATCGCGCGGTTGCAACGTTTGCCTTTTTTTGGCCTTTAGTCGATATCAGCTGGATGTTAAGCATCGCAACACTTTTATTCTTCGGTAGTCGCTGGGTACTAGACGGGACCACAAGTGTTGGTACTCTGATTGCATTTTTTGCCTACGTAGGACAATTTTTTGGCCCTTTAAGAGGCCTCTCACAAGCTTATCGAATAATTCAACGTGCTCTAGCTGGAGCAGTACGTATAAACGAGATTCTACACAGTCCAGTTGAAACAGATCATTCTTTACCAAAAATGCCAGTGATTAAAGGAGATGTAGAATTTTCGGATGTTACTTTTGGATACGAGAGAAATGAAACTATCCTGCAAAATATCAACTTAACAGTAACTGCAGGAGAGACTATAGCCCTGGTAGGACATACGGGTGCAGGTAAAACCTCAATCATTAATGTTCTATGTCGCTTTTATCCAATATGGAATGGATGCGTTAGAGTAGATGGCTTAGATATTCATCAAAGAGAACTACTGAGTTACCGTAGCCAGATAGGACTTGTACTGCAGGATCCTTATCTATTTTCAGGTACTCTAAGAGAGAATCTACAGTTTGGAGCACCAAAAGCTAGTGATGACCAACTATGGAAAGCCCTGGAAACAGTCGGATCACTTGACCTTTTTAAGCAACATAACACAACGCTAGACAGTGTCCTAACGGAACGCGGAAGCAATTACTCAACAGGTCAACGACAACTGATTTCTTTTGCTAGAGCACTGTTAGCTAACCCCCGAATCCTTATACTCGACGAAGCAACAGCTCATGTCGATACACTAACAGAGCAAAAAGTGCAACACGCTCTAGCAAAACTACTTATTGGGCGAACCTCGTTCGTAATTGCTCATCGATTATCTACAATCCGTACCGCAGACAAAATTGTTGTTATTGATAACGGACAGATTATAGAACAAGGTACACATACTGAATTACTCGATTTAAAAGGCGAATACTGGCAATTATCTCATGCGCACGAAGTAATGAGTTGACCACTCATAAGAACCTGAAGCTCCAATTCCTCACAAACAATATTGAAAGACAAGAAGAAGACAGATTTGCATAAAAAAAGACATCAGAAGAACTCCGATGTCTCAAATGCTTGGCTCCCCGGGCTGGATTCGAACCAGCAACCCTTCGGTTAACAGCCGAATGCTCTGCCGTTGAGCTACCGAGGACCATAAACTTAATTCCAGGCAGTGAGCTACTCTCC